>JBJLBY010000017.1:0-9824 GCA_045567975.1 Candidatus Poseidoniales archaeon
CTAGAATCTCTGCAACGATTTTTTTTCCGGTATCAAAACTACCACCTTTAGTGGCGTGATCTTTTCCAAACGCTTCGAATGTGACTCCCAATGTTTTCCATTTTGTGGGCCAATCTAATCTCCAAGGCAATTTACCCTCTCCTTTCTCAAGATTATTTTCTACAATATCTCCTTTTTTGTTCTCAAAGCTAACATAAGGCCAGTCGTATTTTACTAATCTTCCGTCACATAATGTTCCATCATTATCTTTGAACGTCCAAGGAAACCAATTTTTCGGTAATTGCCTACCTGAAACGGTTTCTAGTATAGTCCTTACGTTATCTTTATTATCTAGTAATATTTTTATGCACTCATTATATTTTCCTTCTTTATATTGGTTATAATTATTTACCACTTTAGGGTAAACACCAACTTGTTTCAAAGCATCGAAAAAAGGTTCTAAGAAGTATTCATCGTAACTTCTTTCTCCGTCAGGCCCAGGTATCTCTGCAAGTGGTCTTCCTACATACTTTTCATATTTCCCTTTATCTAAAAATGGATACACTTTGCGTAACGGATCTGCGTTGTCAGCAATATAAATTAACTCAGCTTTCCCTCCTTTATCATTTACAGCTCTTACAATTGCATCAGCAGTGAGTATCTCTCTCATGCTGCCAAGATGAATAGGTCCAGACGGGGTAATGCCTGATGAAATGACGTGCTCTTCTTTTTGCTCTAGCAATTTCTCAGCAACTACATCTGCCCAATGCATTAAATTTTTACCGGTCTTGCTCTTACTAGCGCTCTCAAAGGAACACCATCCAATTCATCCTCGGCCCTTTTATTTATGAGTACCATAATCAAAGTAGTAGTTCCACCTTGTTCCCGCACAAATTTTATTGCCTCTTTCATTGTCGAACCACTACTAATGACATCATCGATAAGTATTACATTCTTGCCTTCAAGTCCGGCATAGTTTGAAGCATAGTTAGTCTCAGTACCTTCTCTGCTAGTTCTTACCATTCCAAAATCTACGTCTAATATTTCTGAAACGATGGTAGCTAGTGGTATTCCATTGTTTGTTAAACCAGCAATCATCTCAACGTCAAATTCTTTTTTTTGCTGTTCTTCTAATATGACATCAGCCATTATGTCTGCAATAGAGCTAATTCTAGATCCTGAAACTCCAATTGTTCTCCATCCAACTTTCACATCAGCAGGTAGAGCTTCACTAAAAGCTTCGGAGGCTTGTTTCGCTAATAGCCATTCAACAGTAGCCTGAGAAAGATGCATTTCTTGACATATTTCTCTTGTGGAATGACCTTTTCCCTTGAGCTCTGCAGCTTTTATTGTCATCTTTTCTATAGACATGTTTTACAACCTTACTTCTTCTTATTTAAGTTTATCCTACTGTGTTGTTTTAGTGTATGGTTTTTCAGTATCTCAAATCTTAAATACAAACCCCTTGTGAAGTCGATATAATCATGGCATTGTGGCAAGGTAAATCAAAGCGGAGGTCCACTGGAGGACGACTTTCCCCTCATAGAGGTAAGAAGCGTTCAGAAATAGGTAGAGAATTACAACAGGCAAAGGTGGGCGGACTCACTAAGAAAGTGGCACGCTCTAGAGGTGGCGGTCGTAAAGATAGACTCCTTCGTACAGAGTATGCTTCAGTTACAGATACAAAATCAGGCAGTACATCCAATTCTAAAATAGTTGAAGTTTTAGAAAATATGGCTAATCCGAATTATGTCAGACAGAATATTATTACTAAGGGCTCGCTTATTCAAACTGAAAAAGGTAAGGCATTAGTTACATCACGGCCAGGACAGCATGGTGTTGTTAGTGCAGTTCTTGTAAATGATTGAAAATCGACCAAAAATAGTTTATCCAGAATATTTTGATTCTAACCTTAAAAGGTCACAAGGACGTAAGGTTCCTCTGAACCAATCTGTTAAAAATCCTACGGTTGACGAAATCTATAGTATTATTGTTGATTCGGTTATTTCATGTAGAAAGAGTCAGAAATCGCATTCAGGCAGTTGGCCATCATCTAAGGGTTCTCTTGAAGTAAGCCATGAAAAATCTAAAGTATCTTTGCTGCATCAAATTGGAAAAGGATTGAAATCCTTAAGGAAAACAGATTAGTTTACCAAGGTTCATTTTTAACACCAATCTTGAAACCTATTATATTGACACCACGATGAAGAATAGGCGTGAGTAAAAGAAGGGTGAAAAGAGGACCTATTCCATCGAAAAGCCATGATTGTAACCATCCATTGCCAAACAATAAACTTAGAATTAATGCCATTCCTACGAAATCAAACATATCTAAAACAGGTGACTTATCACCTCTATTTAGGTTACTTCTTCTTTTGAAGAATGATGCACTCATGTCGCCAAAAAGAGCGCCAAAAGACAAAAGAAAAAATATGACAAAGGGACTTTCTCCCCACAAATCCTTAGGGCTGTTTCCTATGATTAGTTCTATGAAACTATTTCCAAAGTTTAGCTGCATATACCCTACTAGAATACCTCCTAAAGTACCACCTATCAACCCACTCCATGTCTTTCCGTCTCCTAAAATTCGATTACCATCGGCTAGTGTTCTTCCTTGATCGATTGGATATTTCCCTCCTGCAAGGACGGCAATTGTATTAGCAAGATATGCCGGCATCATTATCCACAAGACAATAAGACAACATTCAACTAGAGATAAACTTTCAAGATTCATTTCACTTGCTCAATTCAACTTTAAGATTCTCAATTATTTCAACAGGTGTTGGATCTATTCCATTCAGTTTAGCTAGTTCAATGGATACTAAATCACCTAAAATAGTCAGATTCATCATTCTTGTTAAGGGGTGTTTTCCGCTAGCAGTTATTTCAACAATATTTACATGTTTCTTTCTCCAAGCTAGTTTAATTGTAGTTTCAAATCTTTTTTGTATTTCCTTACTTTCTTTGTTGTCTCTTAAGGCGATAACTGTTAAATCCTTATGAGGCAAATTCCAACCAACAATTTCATTATGGTTCATTTCAGGTATTGTATGGTGAAAAGCCATTTGTTTGGCATTTTCCTCAATTTGGCATCTCCATCTATAAGCGATAGAACTCATAACTCCTGATGAATAAATGCAGGGCAGTTTACCATAAATTTTTTTGGCAATCTGTTTTGCCTTATCTGTATCAAGCTCCATGCTACGAATCTCTTTGATTTGTTCATCTAAATCATTAATACCAATTTTTTCAAGAAGAGGAGTGAGTAGTAATGGAAGGGCTGCTCGAGGTTGATGCCCAGCTTCTATTTTAGTGACTTCACCTCCATAATCAGTAATAATTTTTTCTAATACACCTCCAGTAGTTATGGCGGCCACGTCACATCCCAATTCAATGGCCTTCTGCGCAGCAGATAGAGTTTCTTCAGTATTGCCAGAGTAAGATATGCATATAACTGAATCTTTTTCCGTTACCCATTGAGGTAATCCATAATCTTTCCAAGAGGTTATTTGGATCGATGAATTGGTATTACACAAGCTAGAGGCAATATCTCCACTTATTCCAGAACCTCCCATTCCCGAGACCACAATTCTTTGATTAACAGCTCTATTTATGTGGCCTGCGTAAGATCTAAACATGTTCGTGAAATTCATCACATCATCTTCGATTTCCATGCTAAACAGACGTCGTACAATCATTGAGTTAATAAGTCTAAAGGTGCTACTCATTATGTCGGAAGCCTTTTTATTACCCAATTTGTATGGAGTCATGTTCAATAGAACATCGGGGATTTATAATGAGTAAAACCGGAATATCCAAGCTTAGCACAAAATCAGTATTATTCGCCTTAGGTGTGATGGTAATGTTGATTGGCATGAATGCCCACACAAATGTGGGTGCAGTTCTTGAGAATAACATATCTTTAGAATCAGATATTACTACTTCAGACATATTGGTAGGCAAAGCTGTAACGGCTACTCTGACACTTAAAAGTACAGATTCTTCATTCCAATTAATGGAAACATATTTGCTTGCTCAATGGACAGACCCCACTATCAATTGGGCCTACGATTTCTGGGAAGATAATAATGGTGTAGAAATACCATTAGGCAGTAATCCATTGATACAGATGGGTCAAGATACTTCAAGAACCATAAAACTAACGGTTTTTTGTAATGCAGATTGTAGCTCTGGCGACACAGCCACTATGCAACTATATGGTAAAACTGATCCTCTTTGGTATGATGGAGGCACAGAGAGTGGTCAAGGTTATGATTATGCAGGACACCCTTCAACAGATGGTGCCGGTTGTGCACCATTAGAGAATTGTCAAGATACGACCTCCGCCCAGAGATCTCTGAACACGACTAATACAGTACAGATAACCTTCACAGCTCGTTCAGGTGCAGGTTCTTCATTGGATTGTGATGATGAGTCCAATGCAGGAGATAATCAGATGTATCAAGGTACAACTTATACATGGGGTTACACTTTAACTAACACAGGTTGGGATGATGATTCCTATCAATTTTCAATGAGTATATTAAGCGATGATTCAGTCACTACAGACTGGTCTCTCGATCCTGGTTTATCTAATGGTAAACAATTAACAGGACAGAGTGATTCATCCAGTACTGCAGTTAAGAAGGCAGATGGTGTTATGAGCATAAGACCTGTAGACACAGCTAGGCCCGGAGTTTACACAATAACTTTAACTGTGTCTTCAAACGCAAGTCCAGCGCCAGATGATTCAACATGTTCTTTTGATGTTGTTGTTCCAGCTCCCGATTTGGAAATCAAGAATACAGATATCACATTTAGTCATACTGGGGCTTGGATAAATACAAGAGGAGATTCCCAGAAAGTTACGATTTTTGCTAAAGTAAGAAATAATGGTGGTTCAATTGATTCTGAGGGAGTTACAACTTCAGATATTGCAGTTACTTTCAATGTAGATGGTTCACAATGGGGCCAATCACAAACTATTTCATCTTTAGCTCATGGTGAAGAATTCACAGTTCAACTTGATTGGAATCCATCAAGACCTCATGAAGACGATGAAGTAGGTATTCCTGTAACAGTCACAGTGGATACTAAGGGTGGTGAATCTAGCATATCCGAAAGTGATGAAGAAAATAATGAAGGAACTGTATACTTCAAGGTTGTTAGAACAAAGGCTAGCAGTCCTTCATTTTATGTAGGTTTTGTTTCACTTATTGCAGCAGTCGGTGTAGCGGTTCTGTTATCATCTTACTACCGTAACAAAGAAGACTCGGATTAAGCCCGTAGTTTAGCTTTCTGCAAATGAAAAAAGCCCTGACTGGTCCAGACATTGGCCAATTGATTAAAGGGTGGCAAACACTTGTTGGATCCAGAGTAGATCAATTTGGTAGGCCTGATTTAAACAAAGTAGTTCTAAAGCTTCGTTCCAGAGAGAAAGGTACCATACGTTTATTGATAGACTTATCTGGTTGGGCATATCTTACTAAAGAGACAATTAGTACAGAATCAAATCAAGGTGTTTTTGTTCAGAAGGTTCGTAAACTTATTAAAAAGTCAAGAATAGAATCAATCGAGCAAATAAATGGTGATAGAATCTTATCTATTTCTTTTGTCAGGAAAGAGCAGCACATAACTTTAATTTTTGAAATGTTTCATAAAGGCAATATTGTGTTGTGCTCAAAAAATAAAATTTTATCCGTTATGAGGAAACAAAAGTTCCGTCATAGATCGCTTGAATCAGGATTAGAATATCAATCGCCTCCAAGTATAGATCCCTTAACGGTAAACTTAGATGTTTTCAGAGATAAATTAGTAAACTCTAAGAGAGCTTTAGGTGCAGCCTTAACAATTGACTGTAATGTTGGAGGTGATATTTCCACATTAATTTGCAATAATTTGAAGGTATATAGAGAGACCAATGTTTCTGATGTATCTGTCCAGGAAATATATGGGGAATTGAAAAGAATATTAAATGAGATTATTGAGCCTACTATTTTCCTTGATAATGATGGGAAGAATTTTACAGTGTCAATGTTTGATTTAGGTATGAATGCAAATGAAAAATTTATGTCTTTTGATGAGGCTGTAGAAAACTATGTCTCAAGTATTGTTGTTGTCAAGAAAGAGGTTAAGAGTTCAGATGAAGTTCGTGTAGATCATCAGAATAAAGCTATTGAAAAATATAATTTAAAGTCTAAAGAATTTAGAGAAAAAGGAAATATAATTTTTTCTAAATTAAATGAAATTCAGAATATGATTGATTACGAGAAGGATGAAGATGAAGTAGTAATTAAGATTAATAATGCAAATATTTGGATTGATAAAAACAAATCTCTAGAAGCTAATGCATCTTCTTATTTTGACAAGTCTAAGGAAATGGATAGGAAGGCTGAAAGAACAAGGGAAGTTATAGCTTCTAAACCCATTTCAAAGCCTAAAAAAAAGATAATTAAAAATAAGAATATTGAATGGTTCGAAAGATTTAGGTGGTTTATTACCACAGATGGTGAAATCGCAGTTGCAGGTAAGGATGCTAGATTGAATGAGCAGGTTGTTAAGAAGTATCTAAAGACCAATGATAGATATGCTCATGCCGATATTCATGGAGCACCTAGTGTAGTGGTCAAGAATGTAAATGGCGTGCAACCTTCAGAACTTTCTATGCTAGAGGCATGTAATTTCAGTTTATCATACAGTAAAGCATGGGGTGCTCGTGTTTCAGGAGGCCATTCTTTCTGGGTAGATAACGATAAAGTTTCTAAGACGCCAAATACAGGAGAATTTCTTGCAAAGGGAGCTTTTGTTATTCGTGGCAAGAGAAATTGGAATCGTAATCTTGAATTGAATGTTGCGATTGGTCTTATTACGTATGATGGCAATCTAAAATTCATGGGCGGTCCAATAACTTCAATTGAGAAACACTCAGAAAAATATGTAATATTTAGACCAGGTTTTACAGAGAGAAAGGTAGTCATCCGTAAACTTTCAGAAGCCTTTAGTGCAGAATCTACAGACATTGAAAAACTATTACCGAGTGGTGGCTTTGATTTAGTAAGGTCTCAGGGTATTGAATTAAAAATAGATTAAATATGGTGCGGGGGGAGGGATTTGAACCCTCGCACCACTAAGGACTAGGCCCTCAACCTAGCGCAATTGGCCTGGCTATGCGACCCCCGCTTAATTTTGCACTAACATAATTGTTATAGCATTTTGTAGTTTCACCTACTAATAAATATTTACTCAGGATAATTATCTAAGCGTTGGCATTAATTCCAGTCATAAATTCGTTACAATGTTCATCAAGTGACTTTAGTGCTTGTTCCAAAGCCAATTTAGCTTTCATAGCGCCATTGGTTTCAAATTCAAAAATGAAATGTTCTTTGTTGGTAGTTACTTCCATTGCTTCCTTGGCACTGTCATCATTCCATAGTTTCTCTAGGGTCTTTAGAGCTTCATGGGCTAAAACTGGATCAGCAATAACTTGTTTTTTACCTTTTTTGGTAAATTTATCTTTACCTACTGTATCTATGACTTTCTTTCCACCTTTACCAGAAGATACACTTAACGTTGGAGCTTGATAGAAACGGGGTGCAACTGCGCATTGCCATTTTGCATGTCTATTTGCAGTCCCAATCTTTGCTTTAGCATATACAAGAATTGCTTGCCCTTCAGCCAATTTAACCAAAGGAACATTTGTTTCAGGTATGTTCAAAGATTCATCACCGTTTACAGGTTCTAAATCTCCAGAGTAAACAGTACATGGGCCTTGTTTGTGGAGTGAATACATAATGTCAGGTTGTTTTGAGTCATCATCTACAGCATCTCCAAATGCCTCCAATGTTTTTTCATCAGTTGGAATTGGCAGCATTCCTATTCTGTGTGCTATAATCTCATTAAACATAGCACTAATAGATTCATATTCGTTTTCATCGCCAGTTTCTTCTTCAACATAAGTACCTAATGAACCCATGTGAAAGTCAACTTCGTGAACTGCTAAACAAGGAACCATAGACACAAGCGCCCTTCTTACTGAGTTTACAAATGAGTAATTTACATCTTTAAATTCAACTTGAGCGTAATAATCTTCCATAACTCGACTTATAACTTTCATTATACTCTCCTTCCTCTTCTTCCGCCTTTTGGCTTCCCACCATCATGTGGTATTGGAGTTACATCATCGATTCTTGTTATTAATATTCCAGATCTTGCTAAAGATCTAATTGCAGCTTGTGCACCAGGTCCTGGTGTTCCTCCTCTCTTTCCACCTGCGCCTCTCAGCTTTACATGGACATTTTGTATGCCTTTTTCCTTAAGGGTCTCAGCAACTTGATTAGCTGCTAAAGTTGCAGCATGAGGTCTTGATTCTTCTCTTTGAGCTCTAACAACCATTCCTCCAGAGCATTTAGCAATAGTTTCAGCTCCTGTTGAGTCTGTAACTGTGATAATTATATTGTTGTGTGAAGCAAATATATGTGCAATAGCCCACTTGTCCATTATTTCTCAGCCTCCTTTTGCACTTCGACAGGTTTTTTAGCTTTAGTATCAGATTCCTCGTTGTCTTTTTCAGTTTCTTCTTTTTCTGCAACTTCTTCTTCAGCCTGCACAGGCTCGCTTTCATAAGCATCCTTATTTCCAGGCCTTACAGGATGCAAATCACTATTCAGGGCAGATAATGGTGAATATCTAATTTCCTTTTCTTGCAATTTAGTTACGAGCATTCCTGGAACTCTATTTACAGCCCCTTCAATCGAAATGTGTCCGTGAATAATCAATTGTCTTGCTTGCTTTACTGTTGATGCAAGACCTTGCAAATATACTTGAGTTTGTAAACGACGGTCAAGAAAACTCTCGGGTTCCATTCTAAGTATGTCTTCCAGCCCAGAACCCTCCTCTAGCATACCAAGTCGATTTAACTTTGTAAGCAACAAACTTTTCTCTTTTTGAGCTTGTACATCGCTTGCATTAGCTGTTAGTTTTCTAGCTTGTCTTCTCATATTTCTAACTTTAGTATTAGCCTTCCAAATTTCTCTCTTATTTTTCAAGCCATATTGATGTATCAGCGTCTTTTCTTGTTCAATTCGCTTTTTTTGCCAAGGGTGTGATGGAGTATTGTAATGTTTACTTGGAAATTTTGGATCGCCCATTATTAATTTGAAGCTCCTTTTCTCTTGCTCACACCTAGAGCTAGACCCTTTCTACCATTTGAATACGTTCGTTGTCCCCTTACTTTGTGCCCAGATGAATGCCTTATTCCTTTGTATGATTTCACTTTTTTCATTCGATTTAAATCGTCATCATGAACCATCTTAAGGTCAACACTTACAGGATGAATATTTTCACCAGTGTCATAATCCTTCTGTCTGTTAAGTAGCCAAGAGGGTACAAATTCATTTATATTTTGAACAGCATTCTCAATTTCATCAACATCCTTATCTGTAAGGTTTCCAGCTAGTTCTTCTGGATTTAATTTTAATTTTTGGATTATAGCATTACTAATTCTAGGCCCTACACCTCTTATTGAAGTTAGGGCAAAGCCTAACCTTTCTTCTCCTGAAACATCGGAGTTTGCAATGCGTATGATATACTTGAAATCTGGGTCCTCTGACAAAGTTACCTCTTGGAATAAAATCCCAATTTGGCGTCAGCCGGGTGGTCTATTTATATGCTTTTATTAGATTCAATAGCAGATTTTATCAATGGATAGTTATTAATAAGGCATAAATTAACTTGCAAGCAAGATGAAAAAGGTGACCTTGATAATATTGATGTTTGTCCTAGTCTTGGGAGCTTCAGGAGGTTATGGTTACTATACTTATGTCCTTGAAGAGGATGATGATGATGTT
>JBJLBY010000018.1:0-9266 GCA_045567975.1 Candidatus Poseidoniales archaeon
TTATTAACAAGGAAGACAGTGATGTAATTGATTACGCACTTCAAAATAAAGTCCTTCTTTGTTCGCCATTGACACTTTATGCAATTCTTTCTCTTATAAATCAAGCGACTAAGAATTTTGCATGAAAACCAACATTAGATTTGTACTCCTTGACAAGTAAATCGGATTGCAGGCTTATATTCAGGGCAAAAGAAAAGCTACTGCCTGATTCAATCCTTATCTCTTCTGCATCACCATTATTTCCAGTTTCAAGTGTATGGAGATTGCCCGAGCCATTGACACTGTAAAGATACAAAGATATTTCTTGCTCTTGTCCTGTAACTTCTTCTGCAGATGCTGGATGCCAAGCAAGTGCTAAGCTAAAAAACATAAGCGTCATCAGGATAGAGAGCAGCTGCCTTCTGTTCACACTATATTGAGCCATACGAGGTAATAAATAGGTATCCCTTCACAAAAAACTGTTTTAAAAACGTGAAAAATTAAGCTAAGCTTTCCCTTGCCACTGCCTAACTACGCCTTCTAAATCTCTTATAAATTCAAACAAACGTGTTCTAGTATGCTGCGGAATATTAGTATCATTAATTTGCTCTTCTAGAACCGAAATTGTAGAATAAATTCTCAAGTCCAAATCATCTTTTTGATTAAGGAGATAGGTTTCTAGACCTGTCACTACATTTGAGCGAACATTACGTGGAACTGAAGTGTCCTCTGCAATGGAACTGCGAATATCTTCTGAAAGTGATGTTATCGTATTTTCATCCATATTTCTCACCAATTATAAAACTAGATTGCGTCGCATCTAAGGGGTATGTATAAGACTTAGGTCTCAAAACCGTCAGTGTTTATTTCTTTTCTTCGAATTCGACTGCTGCTAATTCTAGAACCATCTCTAGCATCAATCATTGGAACTACAAGAACCTTCAATTCTGGTAGGCCTCTTTTGATACGATGAATATTCAATTTCTTTGCAATAGATTTTGTTTCCTCTGATACCACAATCGAATTAATATCTTCTTCAAGTGCGCCCGGCCCCCAATCATCATCTAATGGAACTATACTTACACGCTTCTCAGCATTTTTCGATTTAAACCAAGTGTAAAGACTAGCTTCTCTGTGTAAATAAGAATTAATGATCTCATTTTCTCTTCCTTTTTTAGCTCTAATATCAGTAGTAAGTCCTATGATTATGAAATCTCCCACATCCAGGGCTTTATTGAGAAGTGCCTTATGGCCCTTATGTATTGCGTCAAATGTTCCACCGAGACAGACTTTTACCATATTACTCTAAGTTAACTATAATATAACCCTTTAATCAAATTGGGGTATAACATGAATCTCGAGGAAGATTACAAACCTTTTGTCTACAGTGGATTTCTATTCTTGACATTAATGACTGCGACAGTGCTGGGTGGCGTTGATATATTTGGCATATGGTTGGATGCAATGTACCCCATATTTGTTCTCTTTGCAACCGCAAGTTTTGCAATTGCATGGATTAGATGGCAAAAGAAAGAAAGGAAACATTAACCTTCTTAAACAGTAAGGCATGAATAGAATTAGAGTGTTTATGAACAAGTTGATTGTCCTCACATTGGTTTTCTTGCTGCCCAGTGCGGCAGCTGAGATATCACATTCTCCAAAAGAGGTTTCTGAGGGAGACACATTTACTGCAATAATTGATGTTGATAACGACGTAAAGGAAGTAACATTCTATGTTTGCACCCTAGAAGAACCATATACTTGCTACAAACCTGAGAAAAAAGATAGAAATGATTCAGCGAATGGCAGATACCAATTTAGTTACACTGTCAAAAATAATGATTTTCCAGGATATAAATATGAACTAGAGAAAGATGATAATTCAACTGAAAAGATACCACTAGCATATACTAAATATGATGGATTGGAAGTTGAAGAAATGGGTGATTCACATTATTTTAAAGTTAACGTGAATATAAAAGAAGATGAAGAAGATGGCCTCTTGACTTCACTTTCTTTTATCCCAAGTATTGCTATAATCATAATACTAGTTCTTACTGGCAGAAAATGAATATCGGGGAAGTACTCGTTTACCTTAATGTAGCCTTAGTAATCTCCGCTATTGTTTTCAACTATTGGTACATAAATCAAGGAAAAGCAAAACATAAAAAATATGTTGAGAAAATATTACTCTCGGTATTTCTAACTTACTCCTTTTGTCTTATATTATTGTTCTATTATTTTATAAAAACTGATTTAACTTTTGAATATGTTTCTGACTATTCATCGAGGGATCTTTCTTTCTGGTACAAACTATCTGGTGTATGGGCTGGTAGAGATGGAACCTTACTGATATGGGGTTGGGCAACAATACTAACCATAAATGCTGAGAGGTTACTGGACAAAGGAAACGAGAGACAAAAAGAACTGACTACCCTAATTTGTTGTATTCTTTTGTTGTTCTTATCCATAATACAATTATTCATAAACCCATTCACAAAAAACAGCGTAACGCCTGACGAAGGGAATGGCTTGAATCCATTGCTAATCTCTCCCTACATGATTGTACACCCACCTATCGTTTTTATTTCATACGGAATGATAGTGATGCTTTATGCTGCAGGAATGGCTAATTTGATAACTGGTGAAAGAAGTTGGAATGAAACAATAAAACGATGGGGGAGAAGCTCTTGGATTGGAATGAGTCTAGCTCTGGTTATTGGCGGATATTGGGCATATATGACATTAGGATGGGGCGGTTATTGGGCATGGGACCCTGTTGAGACTGCTGGACTATTACCTTGGCTATCAATGACCACGCTTTTGCATACATCAATTATGTCTCGCCGAAAAAAAGAATACAAACTTTTAGGGCCTGTTTTAGCAATGCTAACTTTTGTCCTTGTGCTATTAGAATCATTTGTCACCAGAGGAGGAATATGGACCTCTGTACACTCTTTTATTGTAGAGGATACTGGAGGTGCCTGGAGTAAATTATGGTTTGTTCTGGAGAACGATGTCTCAGTAAGAGGATTCTTCATAATGATGATTTTATCAATAATTACTACGATTTATTTGATAATAAGAAACTACGAAGCCACGGAGAATAAAGTAAAGGAATATAACAAAATAGAGGATTATCTAACTGAAGATAATACTTTTTTCGCTGCAATATATACTCAGCTTCTAATTTTGACAGTAACGCTTGTTTTACTTTTCGTTCGGGCAAAAGGATACCTAGCACCGGAAGTTTTTGAAGTGAGATTGGCTCCTTTTGTTGTACTATTAGCTGCTATATTTACGACGCATACTTTGAGACCTTTTGTTGAAACAAGGAAAATATTGATTGTTGTTTCACTTGGAATGCTGTTTAGCTTAATCTACTCTATAACAACTCATGGGCGTGCATGGCTCTTTGGCGCCATGATTCCATGGGCATTCATTTGTGGTTACTCAATATTCAGATATATGTGGCATTACAGGACAAAAAAATTATTGCCTATGCTAAAAGCTTGGGGACCTTACACAGCACATCTTGGAATTATGTTAATCTTGATAGGATATTGCTTATCTTATGGCTTAGGTAGTGAGGATACCATAACTCTTGAGGAAGGTGGAAGAACACTAATTGGGAACTTTATATTAGAATTAGATGAAATAAAAATGGAACCTAGTAAGAATGAGATCGAACTAATTGCAGCAATAAAATTGAAAGACAAAGACAGTGAGAAAATTGTGATTGAAGATGAACTAATTAAAAAAATACAAAGTGAATCGAACCAAGATGAGACAGTTCCATATTTAAAGCACGAATTACACCGTGACTTGTATCTTACACTTAACACTGCTGAACCTGGTGAAAACGGAAATGAAAGTAGTGCAACTATCACTGTAAGAGAAATTCCTGGAATTATTTTAGTTTGGATAGGTTCTTTCCTTACTATAATCGGTATGTTAATTACAATGTTCACCGAATGGAAAACTGGTAAAGGGTGGCTGAAAAGTATGAGTAAAAAAGTGCCAGACCACTGATGTTGTCGTCCTGGTGAGATGTCAGACACCACATTTCTTCTCAACCCCGCGACCCACTCGAGCGTTGGTAGTCCACAGTAAGGCTGCTCCCTTCCGGGCCTGACCCGGTTTCCATGATGAAGACCCGAAACCTACCCTCCGGTAAATCTCTGCAATCACCTGCAACCCCGAGGGACAGGATATCTCAGTTGAAATGCGGATTAGACAGCTCACTGGGTGCGCCGCCACCAGTTGTCGCTCCCCCTAAAGGCGGTTGAGGGTTACAGGGTACGTCTAGCTCCCCAGCCAAGTCCAGCTCGCCAACTTTTCTACGCTACTATTTGGAGTTTTGCATGCTAAAAAGATGTTTTAGGCCTCTACCTGAACTCCGAAACAGCTTTTCAGTCCAAGTCTCTTTAGAGCTACTGAAGTGACTGATAATTGCATCTCCATAAGGTTCAATGCAACCGGAGGCTACTTCTGCATAACCTTTCTGATGAATTTCTTGTAAAGTATGCCTATAATATTCAAAAATATTTTCATATAAAATCTGACTTGCAACTTTAGGTGCTGCTATTGCTAAAGCTGCTGATGTTTTAGCTCTAGAAGTTGCCTGTAAAGCTAAAACTCCTGCAAGTTCTGTCAAGGATTGACCTTCTTCTTTAGCAGTCCCTATAAAATCGTTCATTACATTTGATATTTCTGAGCTCAAATCGCTGGTGAAATCCCCAGTCTTTGATAAAAGATTTTTTATTGAATCTTGAATTTCTTTGAGATTAGCTAAAATTTCATCTCGTGATACTGGTGGTGTATCTATGTTCTGAGCAACGCTTGCAGTGGTATGCTCAATACCTTCCAACAAATCTTGCAACGAATCTGAATCATTATTTGGATCCAAGTAACCTTTGGAAATCATCTCTTTTCTCAATCTTCTAAGATAAGATTTACCTCCTTTAACTGAGTCTGCAAAAATAGCAAAAATCCATAGGGGTGAGGCGTGGACTGTTGCTATACCTATACCCTCTATTGCATTCCCCAGCAATTTACGGCTGGCATACTCTCCATCGAGAGCTTCGTCATTATAAACACCTTTCACATCACCTATATTTTCCACTGCAAAACGAAGTAAATTGCCTACAAATATATCATAACTGGTCGTATCTTTCACAAAATTAGGTAACACCAATTCAGTGGTCTCCCTAAGCATACCACCAATTAATGCAGCCAATCCACGGAGATAGCGCTCAGGTAAAGAAAGTGTGTATAAGGTCCCATTCCATAAAAAATCACCGGCTTTCCTAAATGACTTTGTCATCTACTATTTTGCCCCCGATTATCACAGTCTCAACGTGGTTGATTCCAAAATGATAAGTTAAATGGCGGTAATCTGGAATATCACAAATCAACAAATCTGCCCTCCAATCTGCAGCAATACATCCTCTATCTATTTTACCTATTGCAAATGCAGCATTGATTGTAGATGCAATCAGAGCCTCAGCAGGAGTCATTTTCATCCTAAATACAGCTAATTGCTGAATCAATTGCATTGATTCTGTGTAGCAATTTGGATTACAATCTGTAGCCAAGGCAATAGGTAGATTATTGGCAATCATTTTTCTTGCTGGAGCAAAATGATCCGATAAAATTGCAAACGGAGTTCCTGGTAAAAGAACGCCTATAGTCCCTGAATCTCTAAGAGCTTCTATGGTTTCTAAAGTTGAACCTGCCAAATGATCTGCACTTGTTAATCCTAACTCTGCAGCTAGTTTACCACCGCCTGTATCTCCAAATTCATCGGCGTGTATTTTTAAGCCATAACCGAGGTTTGCCGCTTGCTTTAATATTTCTTTAGACTCATCTGGTGTAAAGGCACCTTCCTCACAAAAAACATCACAGAAATCGGCGAGATCTCTAATATCTGGAAGTTGGGAAATTACATCAGAAACAAAATAACGCCGATCTGCCCCTTCCGGAACTGCATGAGCTCCCATAAATGTTGTAACTGTTTCAGCTAATCCTAAATTACCTAACCAATTAGCAACCCTTAGTTGTTTTAATTCAGTCTCTTTTTCAAGACCATAGCCTGATTTTATTTCGACAGTAGTACTACCATGCTTAACTGCACTTTTGAATCGAATTAATGATTCTTGTTGAAGTTCTTCCTCATCAGAATTACGAGTTTCTTTAACGGTCCTCAGAATTCCACCCCCATCCGCAAGAATTTCTTGGTAAGATCTGCCTTGCAACTTCCACTCTAATTCATGTTCTCTAGAACCTGACCAAACTAAATGTGTATGGGGATCAACGAATCCTGGAATAATAACTTTACCAGTAACGTCAATAACTTCTGCAGAGGGAGATTCAAGATTTGAACCAACTGCAATAATTTTGTCTTCCTCTATCAACACGTCTGCATTAGGATAAATCTTAACTCTTCCCATAGCCTCTCCTGAGATAGGAGTCTCAGAGGGGGGTGGCGTCACTACCTCCGCAGCTCCGCGTAATAGAAGCATGATTTCCAATAGGGCAAGTTCATAAAGACATGGGGTCACTGACAACTAATGCTTGAGATGAAAGTATTTCGGGAAAATCCTGAGCAAATATTCGATGACTTGAAGAAGAGGAACATCTCTGAAGAAATAGCGAAAAATGTCATTAAACTCGATAAAATATGGAGAGAGTTGATAGAGGAAGGAAATCGTTTGAGAGCGAAAAAAAATAGTATTTCACGTGAAATAGGAAAGTTGATAAAAGAGAAAAAAAATCCAGATAACTTGTTAAATGAGATGTCTGGAATAAAAGAACGACTTTTAGAAAACGAAACTAAAACAAAAGAGGCATTGGTTAACAGAGATAATGAACGCATGGGAGTACCAAACATACTTGCTGATGAAGTTCCGGTAGGAAACGATGAGGAAGGAAATCTGGAGATTAAGCAACACGGCCATAAGAGAAATTTAAAGAAAGCAAAATCTCATCAAGAAATTTTAGAAATTATCAATGGCGCTGATCTGAAAAGAGCTGCTAAAATATCTGGCAGGCGTTTCTACTTCTTAACTGGAGATTTAGCTAGACTTGAAATGGCTCTAATAAATTATGCAATCGATAAATTATACCAAAAAAATTACATTCTAACAATACCTCCTTTTTTCATGAACAAGGAGGCCTATGAAGGTGTAGTTGACTTAAACGATTTTGAAGAGGTTATGTATAAAATTGAAGAACAAGATTTTTATCTAATCGCAACATCAGAGCATCCACTAACATCTAGATTTAAGGACGAAATACTCGAAATAAAGGATGAAGCTTTAAGATTTGCTGGAGTTTCAACTAATTTTAGGAAAGAAGTGGGAGCTCATGGATTGAGTGATAGGGGAATTTGGAGAGTACACCAATTTGCTAAAGTCGAACAAGTAATAATCTGCAAACCTGAAGACTCAATTAAAATGCACCAAGAACTATTGGAAAATGCGACCGAATTATTTGAAGGTTTAGAAATACCATTTAGAGTTGTTGACATTTGTACCGGCGATATTGGAACTGTTGCATCAAGAAAATATGACTTAGAAGCTTGGATGCCAGCCTCACAGCAATGGAAAGAAATTGTAAGTGCAAGTAATTGTACTTCCTACCAAAGCGTAAGATTGAACATGAGATACCGAACTCCGGATGGAACTGATTATCCACACACACTAAATGCAACTGCTGTAGCAACAACCAGAGCATTAGCTGCAATTATAGAGAATAATCAACAAGATGATGGAAGTGTTGTAATACCTCAAGCTTTGCAGAAATGGATGAATAAACAACAAATTATTGAAGCTCAATGAAAAAAGGACTTGTTTTAGGGAGATTTCAGCCATTTCATTTAGGGCATTTAGAATTGATTAAATCAATCGTGAATGAACAAATTGAACCATTAATCTGTATTGGATCTGCTCAATATTCACACAGTGAAAAAAATCCTTTCACTGTAGAAGAAAGAAAGAAAATGATTGAAGAAGTAATGAAAGATTTAAACTGTAAATACAGTATATTTGGAATCCCTGACATAAACAATTATGACCTTTATGTTTCTCACCTAGAAACATTTGTTCCAAGTTTTGATATGGTATACAGTGGAAACCCTATCGTTCAACGATTGTTTGCTAAAGCTGGTTACACAGTCGTAAAAGTAAATATGTTCAACCGCGAGGCCTGGGAGGGTTCCTCCATCCGTCTGGCGATGAAGGAGGATGGCGATTGGGAATCGGTAATTCCAAATCAAGTTGTAAACCTGATTCACGACATAAATGGAATTGATAGACTGATGAATTGAACATACGCGGGCCCCCTCCCAACGACTCCTAATCTACTTTGACCTTAGTACCTTTAGGTTTATCTGATTCTTTCTTAGTTAGAACCAAATCCAAGATTCCATTAGTGTAAGTTGCTTTGGATGACTCAGTCTCAACTGGCGAGTTTAAATCAATACTTTTGAAATATTTTCTAGACTCTGTCTTAACACTAACTTCCACTTTGCTCTCCATAACATTAATATCTATATCTTCCTTATTGACTCCAGGAAGTTCAACTGTAATTGCAATCTGATCATCAGTTTCATTTATATCTGTTAAAGGCTCTCTACTCGTATCAACTACTGGCTTTTCACCTTCTGATTTGAAAGGCTTAATCTTAGTATTTCCAAAATCCTCAAAGATAGGGAAACCATCTGGACCTGTTTTTACTGAGAAACCAAAAACAAAGGGACTTTTGTTAGCATTATCTGGAATTTTGCCTTCAACTGCATCTCTCATCAAATTATCCATTTGTTTACGCATTTTCTGAAACTCACTATCCAAATTACTAAATATATCTTCTATGTTCCAATCACCACTACGGAACCAATCATCTGCATCATCTCGCCTTCTTCTATTCATATTTACTCCAGTATGCAACCTTTAGTTGTAAACCTATAGTTCAATAGACATATATAAAACTTATCTTACTGATTTTCTTCTTCAGGAACGACTATGGCTTGAGCAACCACCGGCTCAGCCTCAACTGACTGAGCAACTACAGGTTCTGCTAGAACAGGCTCAGCTACAACTGGAGCTGCTACAACTGGAGCCGCTACGACTGGCTCTGCTACAACTGGAGCTGCCACTACGGGATCTGCTGAAACTGGAGCCGCTACGACTGGCTCTGCTACAACTGGAGCTACCACTACGGGATCTGCTGAAACTGGAGCTGCCACTACAGGATCTGCTACGATTGGCTCTACTACGGGATCTGCT
>JBJLBY010000019.1:0-29797 GCA_045567975.1 Candidatus Poseidoniales archaeon
AGCCATAATCAGTGGTTGTATCCACCAGCTATCAGTTCTAAATGTTGCGAAAAACCCCTTCTTTTCAACAGGAACAAAGCAAGGAGGTATGTCTAGTGCGTCCGAACTCAATATAATACTATAAGAAACGGGTATTTTTAACATACCACCAGTAGTCTTAAGAAACTATTTTATGCACTAATCAATGACTAACATAATGAGATCGGCATTTTTAGTAGTATTAATGTTTCTTAGCTTCTCCTTTATGGGCTGCCTGTCACCAGAAGACAAAAGAACAGAATCAAGCGATGATGAATTAGAAAAAATGCGCCTTGCAGTAACGGATGAAGAGTTATCTCAATTTCCTTATTCTTTGGATCCCATTAGAAATTTTACAGTTGTTGAACCTTTAACAATGGATTTTCTCTCAGAAAGATTATGGGCAGTTTATGGTACAGAGGATATAGGTGGTTCTAATGAACATAATTATGGAGGGAACTGCTGCGAGCATTATCTAACTACAGATCAAGATGGAATTATCTATAATTTAGGTGGTGAATGGCCTTGGTGGAGTACTGATAGAGGTTTAACGTGGACTGAATGGGTTCCTCCTGCAGTTAACAATGACTTGTTTACTTGTGAGGAAGGACAACTAGACCCTACATTAGATCCCGGGCTTGGTGAGGGCTCAATTATTCAGGCACCTAATGGAGATATTTTGGCGATGACTTGGTTTCCATATCCTAGTTTTGATGGTGCAGACCAGTTCTACGCAATACTTGGAAAAAAGAGTGCACCAGACCAAATTGATTGGCAGTTTTGTTGGAATTCTTTTGACAAAGAACCATTTTATGATAGATCTTGGCAGGTTCCAGTAGTTGGCCCAATTAATCCACCTCCAGAACTTGCAAATATTGGTTGCAATTCAAATTGTCCATGGGCTAGTATGGTTGTATCCAATTTCTGGAGTTATAATGAGCAGGGTTATCAGATAAGTACTGATGGTCTGAATTATAGGCCATTGGATATTCCGGATAGTTCCTCAAATGAATGTAATGCAGAATATGCAAGGTGTGGAGCAGATCTTGAATTTGATCTTTTCTTTGAAGATCTGGGCCCAGAATGGGACTATATGCAACCTCACAGAGAAATGCGAGCTTCACCAATACCTTCTGGAGGTTTACTGTTTCCCAGGTGGTTCAGCGATGGTAGTAATTTATTTCTGGACACGGAATTGACATGGCACAGACACACTTTACCTAATGGAAGCTTACTTCCTTCAAGAAATCTCGTTATAGATAGTTCAGGTACATTACATAGTGTTTCTTGTAATATCGCAGATCCCGGTTCAAAGGGCTGTGATGGTACATTTAATTTAACACATCAAATTAGTTATGACGGTGGCTACACGTGGATTAATCAAACACATAGATGGCCTCTATCATTATCAGTGTCAGATAACACATTTGAGTGGGATTTCCAAGCTGATGGCAATTTAGATCTTGCAGTAATTACTATGCGAGTCCAAACAGATCTGAATGGAACCTCAAGTGATGTTGATTTGGTTTATCATATAAGAGATTATCGTGAAAGTATGGCTGCAGATTCAGTTACTTTGATTGGATTAGGTGATTTAGATGCTACATCTGGAGCAGGTAATGATGTTAGATTTGATTTTGCGTCCATGGCAATTTTACCAGATGGTGGAGTAGTTGTGGCTTACCATGATAGCACGGATCCAAATACAGATCCAATGTTTGCAATAGAGTTAGAGTTACCAGAAAGTTATTTTGTTTCTATTTAGAGTTTAACAATGTAAATATTTGCTTTGATCTATTTCTAAGAGTTACTTCAGAGGTGCCAACAACTTTTGCAATTTCCAACTGGCTTCGCCTGATTTTCATTTTTTTACATGCAAGATATAAGGTTGCTCCAAGTAATGCATTTGGTGATATGCCATGGCTGTAATGATTCCTTTCTAAGGTCTCAATTGTTTTTGTAGCTTCTTCTTCAATAATTTTAGGCAATCCTAGTTTATTTGTGAATCTCGATATAAAATTGGTAGTACCGGCTGCGTGAATTTGTAATTTCAACTTTCTTGTTATTAGTCTGTGCAATTTGCTTAGTTCATTTCTATTCAAATTAGTTCTATTTGCGACTTCATCTAATGTTCTTGGTACATTCACCATCCTACATGCTGTGTAAATGGATGCAGCAGCAACCTTTTCGCTACTTCTTCCTCTAACAATACCTACTTTTGACGAACTAGAAAAAAGTTCCAAAGCAGATTCTTTAATATTATCTTTGAGCTTCAATTCATTACAAATTCTTTCTATCTCTTCAGATGCGAGTAATATACTTCGACTACCTAAATTTCCACTTCTTGTTTCATTCTGCCATTTAAGTATAATTTTAGATGCAGCCTGTTTCTCAGTTGTGTGAATGTCTATCTGATTTGCACTTGGCATAGTCGGTTTGTATTTAGTCCACTGAGGCCCAGAGTCAAATATTAGTTCACATTGTTTGCATGATAGTATTCCATCACCTTCGTTCTTTATCTCTTTGCTCTTACATTCAGGACAGTTGAGGTTCATTTGTGATAAACTTCCCTTCCAATTATTCGAGTAATTCGAAAGCCCTTGTTAGCCGCAATTGCCATGTATGGTTCGTTTACAGGACCAAAAATATTTACAACCCTACCGATTATTTTTCCTTCAGAGTTAAAAATCTTAGTGTTTTTTGACAATTTCTTTTTAGCACTGACTATGGCTAAGTTTCTTGAGTTTAAGTGAGTTACTTTTCCAAGGCAGTTCATATTATACTCTTGAAAACTGCTATATAAAGTTATCGATTTTTATACTAGATTATGTCTTGTAAAGTTTTACCAAGTTCAGATGGATTTTCTGTGACGTGTACTCCAGCTCTTTTCATAGCTTTCATCTTTTCTTTAGCAGTTCCTTTTCCACCAGAGATTATTGCTCCAGCATGCCCCATTCTCTTACCGGGTGGTGCGGTCCTCCCAGCAATGAAGCCAACAACAGGTTTAGACACGTGTTCATTGATATATTGTGAGGCAAGTTCTTCAGCAGTTCCTCCAATTTCTCCAATCATTATTATTGATTTTGTATCCTTATCGTTTTCAAATGCTTCCAAACAGTCAATAAAATTGGTTCCATTAACCGGATCACCACCAATACCAACACAGGTAGATTGTCCCATACCAATTTCAGTAACTTGATTTACAGCTTCGTATGTCAAGGTCCCTGATCTTGATATTATACCTACATTTCCTTTTTTGTGAATATGGCCAGGCATGATGCCAACTTTACTTTCCTCAGGAGTAATCAGACCAGGGCAATTAGGGCCAATGAGTCTAGTATCTATTGACTTGACATATTTTTTTGCTCTAACCATATCTAATGCAGGTATTCCCTCAGTAATTGCGACAATTAGTTCTATACCAGCATCAGCAGATTCCATTATTGCATCGGCTGCAAAAGGTGGTGGGACGAAGATGCAGGAAACATTAGCCCCTTCATCTACAGCTTCTTTGACAGTATCCCATATTGGTAAACCTAAGGTTTCTTTACCACCTTTTCCAGGAGTTACTCCACCTAATACTTTTGATCCATAGTCTATCATCTGCTCTGTGTGAAATTGCCCATTTTTACCAGTAATTCCCTGAACGATTATCTCACTTTCTGAGTTGAGCCAAATACTCATGCCCCACCTCTCACAGCAGTAATGACTTTCCTTGCCCCATCATCCATATCATCTGCAGCAATTAGTTCTAGACCAGAATCATTTAGCATTTTTTTACCCATTTCCACATTTGTTCCAGCTAAACGCACGACTAGTGGAACATTGATGTTGACTTCTTTAGCTGCAGCAATTATTCCTTCAGCAATAAAGTCACAGCGCATTATTCCTCCAAAAATATTGACGAATATGGCTTTTACACCTTTATCAGATAGTATAATTTGAAAACCTTTTGCCACTTGCTCTGCAGTAGCTCCACCGCCAACGTCCAAAAAGTTTGCAGGCTCACTTCCGTGTAATTTGATTATGTCCATTGTTGCCATGGCCAAACCGGCGCCATTGACCATACAGCCAATTTCACCATCCAATTTGATGTAGTTCAATCCAACTTTTGTGGCTTCAGTTTCGAGAGGTTCTTCCTCTGAAATATCTCTTAAAGCTTCAATGCTTGGATGCCTGAATAGTGCTGAGCTGTCAAAGTTTATTTTTGCATCCAGAGCAATAACTTCATCATCGGATGTGACAACTAGTGGATTTATTTCAACTATTGAACAGTCTAAATCATCAAATACGTTGTAAAGTTTCTTCATGAATTTTATAGCAGACTTCATTTGTTTACCTTCAAGGCCTAAACCAAAAGCAATTCTCCTTGCCTGCCAATCACCTAGACCTGTAATTGGATCAATGTGAGCTTTTAAGATTTTTTCGGGATTCTTCTTTGCAACGTCTTCAATTTCAATACCCCCCTCAGTTGAAGCCATGATAACTGGCATTTCTTTCTCACGATCTAAGACAATTCCTAGGTAAAATTCTTTAGAAATATTGCATCCTTGCTCAACATACACTTTTTGAACTTTAACGCCACTTGTAGTTGTTTGAGGCGTAACAAGATTTGTTCCAATTAACTTATCAGCAGCTTCATGAACTTCATCAACTGAACGGCATAGAATAATTCCTCCACCTTTACCTCTACCTCCTGCATGGACTTGAGCTTTGACGACCCAAATCTTTCCACCTAGTTCACTGCATGCCTTTGCAGCCTCCTCAGAATTTGAAGCAACTACGCCTTCAAGAATTTCGACACCATATTGTTTGAATAGTGCCTTTGCTTGATACTCATGAATGTTCATTATATTATGCACAAAGATTGGGGTTTAATATGATGAGGTATATCCTTTTTTTACATAAAGACTTAAATAGAACTCAATCTGGCGCCAAGAGTAGGTTAGCTAATGGCCAAAAAGAATCCAGCCCACATGTTTAGGGGTAAGAAAAGAGCTTACACTCGGAAAGAGTACATAGGTGGAGTCCCAGCTAGCCGTATAACTCAATTTGATGTTGGTCAACCTAACGATAATTATGGTGTAGAAGTAACACTTTCAGCGCAAGAAGAGTGCTTGGTTAGGCATAATGCCTTGGAATCTGCTAGAGTTACAGCTAATAGATACATTCAGACACATGCCGGAAGAGATGGATATCATCTAAAAGTTAGGACTTATCCTCATCACGTTCTCAGGCATAACAAAATAGCACAAGGTGCTGGAGCAGATCGTGTATCTATGGGAATGAGAAAATCATTTGGTAGGACTGTTGGAACTGCAGCTAGAGTTAAGCCAGGCCAAAAATTAATTACTCTCCGAACTTCAGATGATTTCCTTTTAGAGGCTAAAGAAGCTTTGAGAAAGTCTTCTCACAAGTTACCAACACCATGCACTATTAAAGTAAATCAAAATTAAATGGCTGAAGTCGTTAAGAAATTAGGATTACCCAAACCTGAAGGTTTTTTGTATTTTGTTGAATTTGATGGGTCAGTCTGGAGACATCAAGGTGGGAAGAAAACATTAATTTCTGAAACTAAAGTTGAGAGAGAAGTAGGATATCTTTATTTCATAGATTTGAATGGAGATCTTGCTAGGAGAATTAATCCTCAGGAAAGAGATGAAGAAACCAAAGAATTGTTTAAGCCTGGTACTCAAGTAGTAGATAAGTAGAAGCTTATTTCCAAAATCGCCACCAAGACTTTGGTTGGGTTCTTTCTCTCATGGAAGAAGCATAATTTTTATCCCCTTCAGATAATCCTTGTATCACAGCCATATCCATGCTTCTGTATGCTATTTTTCCTGCAGGGCTCATTTCCATTAGAGATGTTATTGTTTTCATAGGTACGCTATGTAATAATTCTAACCTTTCCCTGTCAAATTCAACCTTACCAGATGCTTTTACTTCCTCTCCCGTAGCATCAGAAATTAGTTCTGATAAATCTATTTCACCTTTAGTTTCTTTTTCTCTAAACCATAAAGAGAATCCGGCTACGAAAGACATTTCATTTTGCATCCATTCCTCTGCAGATCTCGACACAAGATCTCTTCTTATATGTCCATCTTCCTTCCAATATTTCTCCAAGTGCTGTGGTAGTTTCTCAACTATAACCTTCCCTAAGATTGCAGCCTCATCATTTCTCAGATTTAAACTATCAAGTATATAGTCAATAAACCAATCGTACTTACAACAGATTATCAAATCGCCATTAGTCTTTCTAGTGAAAAACTGGTGAGAAATCGGTGATGAAATAATTTCAGCAATTTCTTCCACCTTCAAGTTACTGCTTTTAGCAGCTTCCTCAATGCTTTTTTCAGAGTTTATTAATCTAATGAATAGTTTAGCTAAGTTTCCATTTCCAGGCCCTATCAGAAAATCACCCTGGTTCCTTTAGGGTCTCCTTTTAGACATGATTCCAATGAGTCCACATCAGTTATCCATGTTTCAGAAAAATTGGATATTTCTATTGCTCTTTTAATTTTTCCAATTATTCCACCAGTTACATCAGTGTTCTTAGATACAAATATGTTTTCAAAGTTACCAAGTTCTTTCGAATTGATTAAAGGAATGATACTTGTGTTTGAATCATTAGGATCTCCATCAAAAACCCCCGGGAGGTCCATGATAAATAAGCTCAATCTAGGTTTCAAAGTCTTGGCCAAGTATTTCATTAGTACATCTCCACTAAGTATGTTAATTCCTTGCTCAATATCATTAGTAACATCTCCAAAAGTAATTGGAGTTTTACCTTTTGCTAATATTTTATCAAACATTTCTTTAGAAAAATTAGTGATTTCCTCGGACCCCTTAGTCATCATTTTTTCAGAGGGAATTACAGATTCAGTCTCAATTCCATTATCATTTAAAATTCCACAAAAAATATCATTAAGTTCTCTTACTTTCTTTCTAGCAATTTCGATTCCTTCATTTTGTTGCATTCCATCTATTAATCCTTCAGATAATTTATATTTTTTGGCAGCAGGATGACCAAATGATCCAGCACCATGAACAATAATAAGCTGATATCCACTAGTGTTAATCAATTTCCCTATTTTTTTTAGATTTTCATTATTGATTGAGGGAACATTGCTATACTTATCAGTAATAACAGATCCTCCAAATTTTAACAATATCTTTTCTTTAATCATTCCTTCTTTGTGTATAGGGACCTTGTCAAAAAGATGCAGTACTCTCCTAAATAGTCATTTCTCTAGGACTTTGTGCGTAATAAAATTGCTCTTGCACTATTTGGTGCACTATGCTACAATATAACTCAGGGTCTAGCGTTTACTATTATTAGAATGCAGGCTAAGGCTCTAGCTGATTTTAGAATTCTGGGTCTTGTGGTAGGCTTACCCAACTTTGCACTTGTAGCAGGATCTACATTTTGGGGTGTAATTGCAGATCGTTGGAAAAATAGGAGAGAAGTAGTTGTTTTGTGCTCAATCGTTTCCGCCCTACTCTATATTCCACTTCCTTGGTTGGGGCCTTTGGGTCTAATTATAGTTAGGACAATACAATCATTTTTCCTAGGAGGAATGGTTCAGATAGCAACTTTATTCTCAGAACTGGATCCAAAGGCAAGAGCTACTTTAATGGGTCGTTTGGAAGCTGCGTTAGGTTTTGGCTGGGGTGCTGGTGCTTTCCTTGGTGGTTTTCTGGTTTTATCTGAGAACTACGGGTCGGCACATCCTACTGTAATTCTTTCCTTCCTATTCACAGCAGCAATAGGCGTATTCGCAGTAGTTGGATATATGGGCGCTACGGAGCGTATAGTTTCAAGAGATGAAGTAGAAATAAATTTCAAACCTTACTTTTGGAAATTATCGAGACTCTTTGCTACAACTTTTATACTATTTACAGGATACATGTTTTTCCTTAGTTTCTCACCTATATATCTTACAGAGATAACCGGTTCTAGTTATGGGATGGGAATCATTGTTTTGCTGAGCGGTGTCGTACATGCGTTAGTAGCACCTTATGCAGGTAAAATGATTGACCGTTATCCTCGTGAAATAGCAATTAGAATTGCTTGTGTATTTGTATTTATTTCAATGACAATATATTCAACAACTCAGAATGTTTACCTTATCACGTTTGCATTTGTAATTCCAATATATATGACTTTTTTCCTTGGCGCTCGCTCAATAGTTGCAGATGTAGTCCCCTATCAATTGAGAGCTAGAACTATGGGGCTGTTATCTTCCTTCAGTCTCCTTGGCAGTGGTTTTGGTAGCATATTAGTAGGTGAGCTGTTGATACATTTTGAGTATCAAACAGTTTTTAGTTTTGGAGCGTTAATCGCCTTAGCAGCAGTTGCAATGTGTTGGAAGAAATTTTAATTAGTTTTTATTTCAATTCCTCTTTCTTTTAGATATTGTATTACAAATTCAAAATTCCCATCATTTTGTCCAATTATTTCAGGACATATAATACCGCTTTGGTCTATTTTCCCATCAATTAAAAGATGCGATATTGCGCAAGCAGTTAATCCAGTGGTTCTAGACATACTGCTCCATCCATCCTTTTTATCATCATAAACGGTGTAGGTTATTTCTCTTCCATCATTGGTTTCAGCAATAATTATCAGGATTGTAAATTCCTCTTGCCCATCCAATTTCCATAATTCAAACAATTCTTTACATGTCTTTTCCTTCACAGATATCTTTCTGCCTTTGTAAGTCACGATATTGTCAGAGAATTCCCCCTTATCAATCATTTTCTGAACTAAATTCGCATGACCTGGATATCTTATTGTATGTTCAGACATATTTGGAATTCTTGATATTTTGTTATCTGAATAAAGTAATGTCCTCAATCCATCTGTCAAAAAAGCCTCTAATTCTCCAATTCCTTCCACTTCAAATCTTTCTAAATCAGAGAGTGCTTTTCGAGTTTCAATTTTTCCATTTATAACTATTCTTGCAGGTCTAGTGTATTCCTCGATTACATCTATTGGTGAAAACGGAGCTTTATAGTTCCAAGGAGGTGTTTTCTCTTTTGGTAGCCCTCCAACCATAATTTTGATTTTTTTGAGGTCATTATTCTTTACTATGTTTCCTACGATGAGATTGCTGAGGCCTGGAGCAACACCCGCGTCTGGTATAACAGTACATTTTCTGCGAATAGCTAAATCATCAAGTTCTAGGCAATCTTCAGGCATAAAAGAGATATCCGTACATGGTATTTTCAGCTCTATCAATGTTTGAAGTATTTCAAATCCCATGAAACCAGGTAAACAGTTAACAGCAAAATCATATTTTTTTATTTCCTCTGAAAAGGATTTACCACTAACATCTATCTTGACAACTTTTATACCTTCAAGATTTAAATCATTGTTATCTATTACAGTAGTTCTGTAACTTTTTGATAATTCGCTGGCTATCAAAGATCCTACCATTCCACCCCCTAATACGGCTACTCGAGTCAATTTAGATTCTCAATTTTTCCCGAGAGACTCGTATCCCACTTGGAGCTACAATTATCCACTTTTGACTAACACCAACTAAATCTCCATCTACATCCGCAACAGCCCTCTCAAGTTCAGCCAAAATTTTGTGCAAAGACTCTTGATCAGAAATCAGTGGAGTAAAATCAATAAGGACCATATTTCCATCATGTAGTTCTGTAGATATTTGATTGACTTGTTCAGGTTTTGTTAAGACCATCGTATGAACAACCATATTAGCTTTACCTCCGTAATCTTCAGCCTTGTCAGCACTCCAATTTCTCAAGTCGAAAAATTGTTCATCAGGTATTCTTCTCATTTGCGGCGGTGCAGATGCCATAATGAATCAATTAGTTGTAGTTAATTAGCCTTCCGACGAATGACAGATGATACAAGAGTTAAGATTCCCATCGATACTAAAATACTCGGTGAATTCAAAAAACCAGATTTACGGTCACCCTCAATTACAACTGTAATATTACCGTAATTATTATCTGTTATGACTTCACCATCGCTGATACTAGCAGTTACTTCGAAAAGGTAATACCCTTCTAGTGCAATCCATTCAAAATTGAATTTTGGGATTCGTCACCTTCAATATTGTAATCCCATGAATGTATAATTTCATTATTAGCTATTAAGTTCAATTTTCCTTTAGCTTGGTGGCCATTATACCATTTGGACTGGTATATTTCGTTATAGTTAGTTAATACAATTGAGATATCTTGTTTATTTCCTTTCTCTTTCTTTCCATTAACTTCTAAGGACTCGACAAAAACATCAGCCCAACCAAGAACGTCAACAGATGTTGAATTAACTTGAATGTTGCCATCTTCATCGATTAATTTGTAGTCTAGTACAATCGTACCAGTGTATTGCATTTCGAATACGAGGTTGAAATTTGCTCCTTGATTATCGTATGAATTCTCCCAGGCTTTATCCCCATTAGTATTGTAAACAGTAATTTTTAGGTATTCAATATTGGCCTCAGTTTCTGCATCGTAGGCAGCCATATAAACTTCGAAATCTTCACCATATCTTGGATTTGGAGGATTTGTACTCAAAATACCAGTTGGTTTGTGATTAGTATAAAATTGCTTCTCAATGTATGCAATTCCAACAGGGTCTTGATTGACAGTTAGGCCTACTGTGTGTATCCCTCCTGAATCTATCATTATTTCTACAATCTGACTTTCTCCGGCAACGATCTTACCATCTAAGTTCCAATTAAAGCTCAGACCTAAACCTGAAGAGTTACTACCATCAAAAGTCATCCACTGACCTTCATTACTTATTTCACCAAACGTGAAATCAGCTACGGGACTATTGTAAACGGTGATACCTAATGGGTAAATTTTAGTCCATAGATTTGTTTCAACATCTCTTCCAGTAACACGTAATTGATAGTTTCCAGCTTCACTGAAAGAGACATCAAATGTATTATTTTGAGAAGTTTCTTCAATAATTATAGTATCGCTTTCGCCCGTAACTTTCCACTTGTAAAGATTAAGATTACCCCAATTTGTTTCGGAAACAAGAGTAAGTATCTCATCTACAACTAGATTAATACTTGAATACTCTAAAGATAATATTGGAATGTTCTCGGCATTTATTGTAAAAGATTTAGTATTTTCATCACCTCTAGAATCAGTTGCTTTCAGAATTATTTCATTCTCACCTGCAGGAAATGTGTACTCTTGTATCTCTCCAGTGTATTCATCACCGTTTATGCTCCAAAGAAATTCTAAATCGTCATTTTCGTTATCGAATGATACACTTGCATCTAAGATTATTGGTTTATCAGATGGTAATGCCCAGACTCTTTTTCCAGTCTCGATGCCATCTTCGATATGAATCTTTGGAATTGGTGGCGTATTATCAACCAAGATAATGATTACAGTGTAGTTGGATCCTTCTTGATCATCGATTACAGTTAGATTTACGCTATAGGTGCCAGGTATGCTGAAATTATGACTTGGGTTTTGTAATACGGAAGTATTTCCATCGCCAAAATTCCACAGCCATTCTTCTATATTTCCGTCATTATCATATGATTGGTCAAAGAAATTGAAGATGACTAGTGTATCTCCATCGAGAGGGTTAAAATCAAAGGCTACGATTGGTAACCTGTTTACTACTTCTATGTTATAGTAAATTGTAGTTATGTCTGATTTATCATCTATTAATTTTAACGAGACATTGTAAGCGCCAGAATTTTGATATTCATGCTCAACTGATGCTTGATTTGCAGTATATCCATCATCAAAATTCCAATAATAGAATTCGATATCACCATCTATGTCGTATGAACCTGATGCGTTGAATAGAATAATATCGCCAAGTAAGATAGTAAAGTTAGATATTTGAACTACAGCTATAGGAGGTTTGTTAACGAAAATATTCAATATAACTGAATCACACAAATCATTGTTATCGCAAACAGTCAGTTTTACATCATATGATCCATTTACGGCAAATATGTGTATTGGATTCTCAATGTAAGAAAATTCACCGTCTCCGAATTCCCAAGTATAATTGATTATATTTCCATCTTCATCTGATGAATTTTCACCATAGAACTGTAATGCTTCACCCTCTGCAATTACAGCTTCGTCTGCATCAGCTACAGCTATTGGTTTTGACAAAAAACTAATGTCAACTATAATATTTAACCCACTAATCTCAATATTTTCTATTTTCCATCCAGATTCGGTACCATTGTAGGCCAAAGAACTTGGATTACTATCCTTGCTGAATGAACCTGAGTTGTAAGGGTCATCATCATCACCATAATTTGTTTTTGAATCCAGGTGATTTAGACCATCAGCTTCTTCTAAGTCTACACCTTTATGATTTTCATCATCATTTATAGTATTTGAATTCCATTTTGAATCTATAATATCTTCATCAATATGCCATATTAATAGTCCAGATCCAGGCAGATATTCGTCATACTTTATCTGTTGCCTATTTTCTAGTAAGTAGTATTCTTTTGAATTTGACCAATTACCAGGTATAGGTAGAAGATAAACGTCACCATCATTTTCTATTGGTTTCATTTCCAGATTATTGATGTCATCTGTAATAATAATTGGCTCAATCCACCCTAATTCATATCTAGACCATGCACTCAAGTAAGTTGGAGTTTCTCCATTATTTCCCCACGATCCTGCAGCCATGACTCCCCAATCACCAATTCCTGCAGATGATCCATCAGTATCATAAAGGTCTGGTAAACCTATTTCGTGCCCAAATTCGTGGCACCATACACCAAGAGGATTGTTCTGGCCAGAAACGGTCTGATACTCAGGAACTTGCGAGATTTTTGTTATTACATGTCCGTTATCATTAGTTGAGATACTTATACTTGGCCAGTGAACTGACCATATATCATCCTCATTTCCTGTTGATTCCTGTCCAGGACCGGAATGAATAACAACAACAGCATCATAATCTCTGAAATCTATATCATCATCCGCTATTTCGACACTATCTCTTACAAATTCACTATTTTCAGTCCCGTAATCTGCAGCATCTCCATCTAAAGTATAAGGTCCATAAACGGTTCCTTCAACGTTTAATTGACTTCGAGATACTTCATCAAAGTAATCCCACATTGAATCAGTTTCTCCAAAGGCTAAGTCCTCAAAATAGTCCTGATCGTGGTTTTCTTGATATGCCTGATCCTCGAACTCGGAAAGAATAAATGCTACTTGAATAGTGCCACTTGAGGGGGCAGCTTCACTGTCCTCAGTAACAAAAATAGCTAGAAAAAGAATCCCCATAATCAATAGTGGTAATCTAGCCATAGTATTTTGATTTAAGCGACAATATTAAATTTCATTTAGCAACAAACCCTAGTGGATCTGATAATATTGAGTCTCTGGCAGAGTGAGTAATTTTGACTGGTTTCTCCCCAAAGAATACTTCTTCATTTCCTCTCATAGTATCTAAGGTTCCAACACCCATAGCGAAATTAACGGCAGCTCCAGCCCTGAATCCAGCATACTCATCAGGTATAGCATTAAGATAGTTTTTCACAGGTTCAATATGTTCACATGCGTTATCTAGCATTGCTTCTAATATTTCCATAGCGCTGGCTTTGTTTTCCTTTTTTAGTAGGTTAGCAGGGTCCAATTGATACTTTTCAAACAAGAAGCCTGGCCAGAATATTTTTTCATTATCAAGAATATCTTCCCTGAAATCTCTGATTATATTAACTTTTTGAAGAAATAAGCCAAAGTCTCTTTCGTTATCTAGGAGTATTTGAGAATTCTCTGGAGTCAAATTTTGTGAGCGAGTCCTTATGAGTTCAGTTAGGAATCCTGATGGAGTCCCAGCTACGTAGTAACAGTATTCATTCAAATCTTCAAATGAATATACCTCCTGTTTCAGGAATTTTTGCATACCAAAGTTCATTTCTTTTAGCCATTTAACCATACAATCCTTTGTTTTTTGGTCAAAGCTGTCATGTACTGTAAGAACTCTTTCCATGTTTTTGACTAAGTCTCTATAGCTTGGGTTTGCAACCATTTCATCTGCAGATTCAGCTAAAATTTTGGCTTTTTCTTTCCCGGAAGTGCTACTTGGATTCTCTAGAACTTCCATAAGTAAGTTCATAGAATGAATTCTTTCTTCCAAGCTGATTTCTCTAACGCCTATGTCATCTTCAAATGTATCCAGAATTCTTGCTTCTAGGTAACCAACCATTATTGGAGCTAAGATATTATCCTCAACAAGTGGTATTGTTAATGCAAATGACCTGGAAACAGATTGCAGTGCATTTTTGCAATAGTCCATGCTATCTTGAAGTATTTCTCCAGTTTTGCTTTTGACTGCTCCGTACAATGATGGCATGTTCAACCCTTTTTAGGATTATACAAATTGACGAAGTATATTTAAAAGTAGGTTTTTCTAACGATTATGAAACCGTTAACGACTATACCTATTGAGCATGTCAGGGGCATTAAGGCATTATTCTTTGATTTAGACGGTACTTTCGTTGGCAAAGATGTTATTCAAGGTGAAGTATATAATTACTTAGAAAAACTAAACACAGTAGGAGTAAAAACTATAGCAGTTACTGGTAGACCTGCAGGCTGGTGTGATTTGATGGCAAGGTGGTGGCCTATAAGTGGAGTTATCGGTGAAAATGGTGCTTTATTTTATTCAAAAGTTAATGGGAGAATTGTAAGAGAGACATATCACGATTCAGCCTCACTATCCAACTGCCAAGATAGGCTTCATTCACTTTTCGGGAAGTTGCTAAGGAGGCATGAGTATCTTAAATTAGCTTCGGATCAACCATTTAGGCAGTGGGATATTGCAATAGACATATCGGAAGAGACTAAAGTTCCACTAGATGTCGCGTTAGATATAGTAAAATTCTGTGAGAAAAAGGGTGCTAGGGCAGCTATTTCGAATGTACATGTTAATGTATGGTTTGGAGATTACAACAAAGAGGATATGTCTCTAAAAATCATAGATGATTATGGTCTAGATAAAGAAAATGTGATTTATATTGGAGATTCCCCGAACGATTCTCCAATGTTTGGGTGTTTTCCTTTATCAGTTGGTGTGAGTTCCGTATATAATTACAAAGATATAATTGATAATCATCCCAAATATGTTTGTAGTAAGGATGGAGATAATGGTTTCGTTGAGTTAGCTGATTTTATTTTCTCGACCAAGTAATTCCACTTTGGTTTTGGTAATTACCACTTCTCTCAGAATAAAGAGAAGTTGCAGGCCCTGTCATCATTTCAAAGACTATTTGAGCAAATGTTTCTCCAGTAATAAGTTTAACACTTTCTTCCCCTGAATTAAAGCCTAGTAAAGTCAGGGTTCCGTCAAATCCACAATCTATTTTTCCGAAACTGCAGACTAGACCTTTCCTAGCCCAACTAGTTCTTAACCACAATTGTGCACAAACATTAGGTCCACATGCAATTCTTTCTTTTGTTGATACTGCAAATCGTTTGCCAGCAGGAATGCTTAGTTCACCCTCAGTTATTCTAGGCCCTTTAGGTATTTCGATCTCTTTAATTGATAAATCATAACCGTTTGGAGTAAGATTATCTCCGTTAAATGGTTGAATTTCTATTTCACCTAAATCTAATGCCGCAAGTATGGCTTCATCAGATAAGATTGACATTATTTTTCTCTTATTTCAGCAAGGAATTTTTCAGCCATGTCAGCTCTAACTTTACCAGATCTCTTCAACTTCTCGGCAAGTTGATCAATTTCATCTTTTTCGGCTCCAGCTTGTACGGCTAAGTTTCTCGCATGTAATCCCATATGTCCTCTTTGAATACCTTCAGAAGCTAGTGCCCTTAGTGCACCTAGATTTTGACATAGGCCTACCGCACATATTATTTGAGAAAGTTCTGCAGCTCCACCAGGTATTGAGACTCCTAGTATTTTGACGCATGTTTTTGCAGTCGGATGAGTTGCCGTAGCCCCACCTACAAGTCCAACAGCCATTGGAATTTCTATGGTGCCTTTTAGATTTCCGTCATCAGTTTTCTCCCAATTTGTAAATGAACCATGTCCTTCTTTCCAAGCTCCATAACTGTGAGCGCCAGATTCTATAGCTCTCCAGTCGTTTCCAGTGGCAATGACTACAGGATCTATACCATTCATTATTCCTTTGTTATGTGTTGCTACTCGGAAGGGGTCAGCACAAGCGAATGCAAATGCTTCTATTATTCCATCAACAACTTCTTCACCTCCTAAGAAATCTGCAGACCAAACTGCACTGGCTCTTGTTTTTCTGTGTATTGCAAGGTTTGAGATTATTCTTAGATATACTCTACCTCCAGTAATAGTTTCTAATCTTGGGGCAACAGCCTCAGCCATTGTATTAACTGCATTTGCACCCATAGCATCTCTACAGTCTACGAGTAAATGTGTGATAATCATTGGACCTGTTTGAGACTCTAGAACTCTCACTTCAATTCCTTTGCATCCACCTCCAAATTTAACAAGTATTGGATCTTGTTCATTTGCTAAATCAACTATCTCTTCTTTTCTTTCAAGTATTAGCTCTTTAGCTTTGAATGGATCTTCTAAGTTAACTAGTTGAATTTGACCAATCATTACAGGCTCATCGGAATCTGCATCAATTCCACCTAAATCTCTAGCGCCTTTAGCCATGTGCGTTGCTGCAGCAACAACAGAAGGTTCCTCCACAGCCATAGGTACCATGTATTCTTTCTCATTAATCAAAAAATTTGCAGCGACGCCTAAAGGTAATGGAAAAGTCCCAATAACGTTTTCAATCATTCGATTAGCAGTATCTTCACCTAGTGCACCATATCCGCTTATTGTAGCAGCTTCATCATCAGAAAGATCTGCAAACTTCTTCACAAAATCTAGTCTTTCAGATGGTTTCTTCTTGTAAAAGCCCGGTGCTTCAGAACTCGAGGACATATACTGGTAAAGCGGTATCGCTTAAAGATGATTGTCACTTACTGTGGTGCTTCACCAATCATTCCGCAGTGTGGGCACATTAATTCATCATCTTCATTATCGCTGGTGAACTCTTTTTGACATCCACCCAGACAGACGAATATCAATTCTCTAGAAAATTGGCTTCCATCTAATAGTTTGAAAATCTGCCCTTCTGTGACACTAGTATCTTCATTCAGCACTTCACCGTCGACACCATTATCCTCTAAAGGAACTAATATAGGTATATTTCCATCATCTATTTCTCCACTACGGCTAGCAAAATAGTAAGCACCAGCGCCGGCCAGCATTAGTAGTGCCGAAGCTGATATGATGTAGAAGTTGAGTTCCTCATTATCATCACTTTGTTCAATAACTTCTGTGCTTATTTCAGATTCAATGAAAATCTCTAGCAGGTCGCCTTCCATATTACTGTTAACATACCCCATTCGATCTACAGAGGAAATTCTATAGTAATGATAACCAGAGCTTAGGTTGTCTTCTCTGTAAAGTGCCATATCCTTGCCGCTATTCTCTATAGTTTCTACTAGCTTCCATTCGCTTGAAGCTAAGTTCTTTCTATATTCAACAATGTATTCCGTAGCATCGGCAACATTTCCCCAAGTGATGGTAACATTGTTATTTTCATCACTTAAGTAAGTAGGTTTTCTTACAAAGTCAGGTCCTTGAGTATCAATAGTTGTTGAAATATCATAGGCCTCATAATCAAAGTTGATTGAAGCATTAAGGGGTGGAAGATATCCATAATCACCATTACCAAACACGACTTCAGCGTTTTGGTAATCAATCCAATATTGATTTGCTCTCATAAAAGACAAATTAGTCCCAACGAATTCTTGCAAACTTTTCTCATACGTTCCATCCAAGTTTTCATCTACAGTTATTTTCATATTTGCCAAAATTTGTTGGGTCATGGCTGGTTTAAGGGGAAAATTAGGCAGCGAAATCGTGGTCTGGTTTTCCCAGATAATTGTAAAAACATATGGATCTCTTGGATTTGAATTATTAGCTAAATCAATAGGTGTTGCTCGGAAATAATAAGTGTAACCATCCACCAAATTAGTCAATACCATCTTGTCATCATCCCAATTACTTTCTATAAAAGACCAAGTTAATTTCTCTTCGTCATTTTCAGATACGCTCGCATAATGTAGAATTATATCACTTAGACTCTCACTTTTATATGATATTTCAAGAACTAAACCATCTTTACCTGTAAAATTAGAAGTTTGATTGAACGCTATTACAGGTTTTTCCCGGTCAAAGGTTATAGTAATATCAGGCTCAATTTTCAATTCATTATTGCCTGCATAATCTGTGGCTATAGATTTCAATTCAAATGTACCATCTTTATAGGGCAAAAACCACAAACTTCCAATAGAATTGTAATTATCTAATACATCCCAGGATTGGTTACCTTTTTCTCTGTGAAGTATTTGATATTCTCCAATATCATTAGTGTCATTTGGTTTCCAATTAACAGTTACTCCATTTAATTTTGTAAATCTTATATCTCCTTCGGACAGCCATAGTGTTGTTTGAGGTTTTGTTAAGTCGACCATCATTTCGGTATCATATGTAGGCTTATACTCTAGATTACCTAAACTATCTTTACCTATTGACTTAAATCGGTATATTTTCCCATTTTCTCCAGTAAAGTTAATTGAGTTGTTAGTGTAGAATCCTAAATCTTGCCAATCACCTAGATTGCTTCCAACTTTTTCCAAATAGTGTATGTAATATCCCTCAAGATCTTGAGAATTAGATAAATCTCTCCATTTTATTTCAAACGTTGATGAATTTCTGTAAAACCCTTGCTCAATTACTTGAGTTGAAGGAGCAGTTGAATCTAAAAGAATTTGAATACTCTTTCTTTCAGTTTGATATTCCCAAAGATTAGCCTGAGGGAATGTGGCTACTATTTCTTGATCAAACCATTGTGTGTTCTGTGGATTACCAATAACACTTGCAAATATGTTCTCACCCTGTGATAGATAGTTTGTGTAAACTTGCACTTCATCGTTCCAGTACTCTGCACCATGGCCATCTCCTTGATCTAAGTCTCCAAATACAAGTATTCCGTTAATGTAGTGATTTCCAAAATTATTGCTAGCTACATTAATATTCATAAGTCCATTCTCATAGATGGCAATATTAGAGATGTTGACAATATGTCTGAAATAGGCATAATTATCACCATCCCATTCAGTTTTGTAATCTACTCCATCAACTGAGCTATCGCCGAAAGGTGTCCTCGCATCCGACCAATTAGTGTCGTTAAATCCAACATTAGTCCAGTTTATATCTTGATAAAGTTCATCATAGCTATCAGATTTTATCCATTTCCAGCTAATTGTATTGTCTTTTCCACTTTCAATTAATTTTCTAGTTAAGACAAAATTGTAAGAGCTTTTCACATCGAATGAAAGACTGTAGTTTCCATCATCATAGTTAGAAGGGATACTTGCAGTAATAGTAATTAATTTTGTTTCATTTGGTTCTATCTGGAAATTATTTGGTTGAAATTCGATATTCCAATCATTTGGATTTGATGCAGCCTCAACTAATGTTACGCTATCAGAGAGATTCCCCGTGTTTTTGACTTCAATGGTTGTGTTTATAAAACGCGTTTGATTCACAATCAAAACGTTACTATCAATAGATGTTTCAAGTGAGTAAATCTGGGCAGTTATATTCAGAATAAATAAATTATTTGTATAATTATTATCACTACAATTACAGCTTATCTCAATTCTAAGTTGATTGAAACCTACTACCTCAGGCGTCCATTGCATCCATATGTTACTATAAGAATCGCTAGGAATATCATTGAATGTAATGCTGTCAACCACAGCGTTGTTAGAAGTTGCATTGATTACAACCTCATTAGCAGATAAATTTCCTTGATTTCCCCCATCAACTAGAATAGTTACTTCATCTCCAAAAATGATAGGGTTCGTTTGACTCTTGAAAACAGTAGCCTTTAGTTGGACATCAAGCCATTGTCTATTTTGATTTCCTGAACCATAAACATAATCTCTTCCATATACAGCAAGAACATTTTGACCATGGTTAAACATGTTAGTTGGTATGTCTTCATTTCCATCATCATTCCAATATTCCATACCGTGGGAATTGCCTCCCCTCTCAGAATATATTTGGTTTCCATTCAGGAAAGGTGTACAATAATTTGTGAAAGCAGCATCAAATTCTGCGGAGATAATAATTTCATTAGATAAGTAAAATTCATGTCTTATAAGAATCACTTTATTGTTGTCTCCGCTTGTGTCCCAGTCAGTGTTGGGATCAACTCCGTTATAGGTTCTGTCACCAAAGGGTGCCGCTCCAAAGGACCAAGCTGAATCATTAAAATCAGTTTCAGACCAATTTCCTGGAGCTTCACTGTAGTCATTTATTATTAGGTATTTAAAAAAAGTCGCATTATCTCTCCCATCTTCAACCAGAATAATTTCATCATACCCTTCTTGTGAATACACAGCATTGTTGATGAATGGGTCGGGTTCACTAGTAGTAATGTTGTTGCTCAAAATGGTTATTAAAATAGCCACTAAAAATGTCAACAATATCCGCTTGTGCCACATAAGTCCTGTAATAAAATAGACCTACTATAATAAAGTAGACGTATAGCGGGAACACTTTATTATATCATGTTTAGTAGCGATAATATAGCGTGTCATCTGAGGACAAGGATTCTGGCATTAGAGGTCGTATAGATCGGTTCTTTGACAAGAGGGCCAAGGAACAGCAAGATCTTCTTAGTGGCAAAATAGGTGGAGTTGATATTTCAGAGAGTTGGGTAAACACGAAAGAAAAGTTAGCAAAGAAATCAAAACCAGATAAGAAGATTCATAAGGTTAAAAAATCTAATTCTAATTACAAGCAAAAAAAGGCTGAAGGTTCACCAATTAGTCCTTTGGCAAGGAGTTTCGTTCGCCTAACCACAGATTATCCCCCAATTACTCTTGGTGTAATGACTGTTATTATGCTATTCATGTTAATAGGAATTGGTAAAACTAATATTAATGGAGCTATGGAAGTCTATTTGCCAAAGGGTTCAGTCGAGGAAGAGCTATTACTAGAAGTTCGTGAGGACTGGTCTACAGATATAATTGTTATTTATGTTGAGACTGAGAATGTTTATGACGTTTCTAATTCAGCTAATATTACAGATCGCCAGATTTTGTTAGAGATGGATTACATTGAAAGGACAGTTGATGAGAATGGTCAAACTGAGCTCGAGGGACAGGCAGGTGTTGTCCCTTCAGATGGAGGTTTAATTGATAATGTGGTTTGGTCATTCAGTATTTCTACCCTTATCAAGGAATTACATAGTACTAACAGTAGAGTATACGACGCAATGATAGACAATCTGGGCGAATGGTCTGAATCAGAAACTGATGGTGCGACCAAGGAATTAATAGAGATTATGGCTCAGGTTGCAGTAGTAGCTAAGCAGAGTGCAGTTGAGGCAGGTCAATTAAATTCCTATGAGATTCCTAGTCAATCTGAGATTGATGATATTGTTGAAGATTTACCTCCTGCGGTTGTTGAGAAGGTCTTGAGAGATACTAATGGCGATGGAATTTATGATACGGCAGTTATATTGTTTGGAATAACTAGTGATGTTCCACCTCCTGTAGTCATTGATGAAGTTGATTTTACTATGAATAATAGAGGATGTGGCTTAGATGAGGAGAATGGTAACAGGCCAGGATGTGAAGTTTACAGTCGCATGATGTTGACTGGACCAGTGCCAGTTACACAAGCTATTACCGAAAGATCGTTTTCTGAATTTTGGCGAGTATTTCCAATAGGTGTTGTTTTGTGTGCAGTCGCTATCTTTCTAATTCAAAAGAGAATTAGGGCAGTTATGATTTCAGGTATTCCAACACTATATTCAATATTCATAACATATGGTATAATTGGTTGGGGAGGTATTGAAGCTACTCCTACAATTATTGCTCTTGGTCCTATTTTGATGGCACTCGGTGTAGCCTATGGCCTTCATTTGTCAAATAGATTTACAGAGGAAGTGGGTGAAACTGCTCAAATAAGGATGATGAAAGCGATGTCAACAACTGGAAGAGCTATTGCACTTTCTGCGATGACAACTATGATAGGATTTGGAAGTTTGATGTATACTAATCTGGGTCCAGTTTTTACAGTCGGTTTGAGTCTGACTTTAGGTATAATGGTCTGCTTACTGTGTACGTTCATAATGTCTCCTGCAATTGCAGTTTTGACAGATTATGATTACGTAAAACACGAAGGTGAGTGGCATGGTTTGGCCAAACTTGTTACAGAGAACAACAAACCTGTTCTAGCTATTTTATTATCTTTTACACTTTTATCAATAGGAGTTCTACCGTTATTACAGACAAATATTGATTATTTGGACATGGTCCCTGATGATGAACCAACCTTAATTGGTATCGTAAAATACTCTACTCAATTTAATGCAGGAGCCTTTGGGATGATGATTGCTAGGGGTGATTTCCAAAATGATTATGATGAAATCACTGAAGATGCAGTTGATCACTTGGATCAAGTTGATTTGTTAGTCGCAGGTTCTGAAGACAATAATAGAGATGGTTTGAATGATGTCCCAGATGTTACAGCAATTTCATTGACTGAAGTTATGAAAGCTGTGAAATTTTCTACTAATCAATCTCAAACTTTAGATTCGATACTCAATTTAGCTGGACGAGAAGAAGGTTTAGAAAGATCTTTTTGGGAAGTATTACATGAAGAACAAATAGCAGATAATATTCTGGTAGGGCGAGATGCTCAAAAATTCATTCTCAATGTTTTTTATGATAGCATAACTCCAGAAGCTCTTAGTATGATTATGGATTGCCCATACTCTGAGTCTGGTGCAGATGAGTGTCAGTTTTCTAAAACGCTAATTTATGTTGACATGCCTTTGAAAGATATTGTGGGAATGGAAGCTGCAGTTATTGGAGTCAATGAAGTGCGTGACGAGCATGAATATGCACCAGTATTGATGTCAGAATTGACGGGCGTTGCAGCAATAGGTACTAGTGTCAATGCTCAGTTGATTAGTTCTCAAATTACTACACTTGTTATCTGTATAGTGTTAGTATTCTGTGTTTTGACTTTAACGTTTGGGCGTAATTGGAAATTAGGTTTACTTACTACCCTACCAGTCGTTTGGGTTGTTTCTTTGGAGCCATTAACCTTTGTTGTATTGGGCCAACCTCTTAGTTTGGTAACAGTTATGATAGGTTCAATTGTTATTGGTGTAGGTATAGATTTCTCTATACATATAACTCAGCGAGTTATTGAGGGTGGAATGAATATGCCAAGTGTGTACAATGCTACAGCTAAAACTGCTCAAACATTAGCCGAAGCTACAACAGTTACTTTAGTTGGTTTAACTGCAGCTTTCGCTATAAAAATAAGCGCTTTGTGGTGGTTTGTTTTTATTATAGTTATTCTTCTTATAGCATCCATGATATCAGCCATGTTTTTGCTTCCAGCCATGTATTCCCAAATAGTAAAATCTGGTGGTACCTTATCTAATGATTAAGACAATAATCGGTGCTCAATGGGGTGATGAGGGTAAAGGTAAGATTACAGATTACCTAGCTGAAAATTCAAATGTAGTTGTCAGATCTCAAGGAGGAAATAATGCCGGCCATACTATTGTTGTTGATGGGAAAAAGCATAAGCTACACCTACTTCCCTCAGGTATTTTACGTAAGGATATGGTAAATGTAATTGGTAATGGTGTTGTTGTTAATCCTGATGTTTTGCTAAGAGAACTAGATAATCTTGGAAGTGTTCGAGGGCAACTTTTAATTTCGGATAGAGCACACATTATCATGCCTTATCACACGTTATTAGATGTGGGTGAGGAAAGTTCCAAAGGTAAGTCAAAGATAGGAACTACAGGTAATGGGATAGGTCCTTGTTATTCAGATAAGGCTTCTAGAATTGGAGTCAGAATGGGAGATCTTTTAGATGATGTTACTATTCTTGAAAGACTGAACAAGGCATTACCTCGAAACAAAGCTCTGTTATCTCATTATGGTGTTGAGAACGACTTGACTGTCGATGGTTTGTTTGATATTTGCAAGAACTGGAGAAATAAGTTGGAAGACATGATTACAGACACATCACTTTTGATAAATAATCATATAGTTCATGGAGCCAATGTTCTTTTGGAAGGAGCTCAAGGAGTACATATTGATATTGAATATGGCACCTATCCTTTCGTTACTTCATCTAGTCCTACGACTTCAGGTGCAGCCCTAGGTTCAGGTATTGCTCCAAATAAAATCTCAGAAGTTGTTGGTGTAACTAAAGCATATCTAACGAGGGTCGGTTCCGGACCTTTCCCTACAGAGCTGGATGATGATATTGGTGAACTAATTAGAGATAAAGGTCAAGAATTTGGTACAACAACAGGTCGTCCTAGAAGATGTGGATGGCTAGATTTGGTAATGCTTGAACTATCTAATCGTATATGTGGATTTACATCTCTAGCAATTATGAAATTGGATATTTTATCAGACATGGATGAAGTTAAAGTTTGTGTAGCCTACAAAGACAGTAAGGATTTAGAGGTCAAGCATTTTCCATCTTCATTATCTTATCTTGCAGATTGTTCTCCAGTGTACAAGACGTTTCCAGGCTGGTCTTCTTCAGAAGTAGATATTCCTAAGAGAATTATACCAGAGGAAATGAAAAACTTCTTAGATTTTGTATCTGGAAGTTTGGATATTCCAATAAGTATTGTTTCTCTTGGTCCAGGTAGAGAAGAAACAATCATATTTCAATAAGCTCTAAATATATGCTATGTGTAGGTAAAATATGACGCCTGAAGAAAGAGCACTGATTAAGGCCCTCCCTAATCGCTTGATTGGTATTATTTTTGGAATTATATTGATTGTCAATTCAGACCCCGTCAGCAAGGCAGCTCCTGATGACATAGAGCAATTAGTTAAGATAAACATGCTACTTTTTGGAGGAGTTATTGTTTTCCTATCATTTCTCAGGACCATGATAGATTATTGGCTAAAAATTAGTTACCCTGAGGACAAGGAGAACCCACCTTTACCAAGTGAGAGAGAATAATTATAATTTCTTTATTAATGTACTAATAGCCATATGGCCACGATGAAAAGAGATATTCCCATTATTCTGTTGAGAAGAGTTGCAGATTTTGGGGTGCTAAATATCCTGCGAAGAACGGTGCCAAACGCAGTCCATGAGAGTATTGCAGGTAAGCAAAGAATTATTGATAATATAATTAATATGAATTTGGAAGAAAATCCAGGACCAAATGCAGTTCCAAAGGAACCCAATAGCACAATATCATGAATCCATGCTTTACCATTTACGAATTGCAAAGTTAGGCCAGTACCTGGCCCTAGAATGTTACTATCTTGTTCAGAATCAGCAAGAGGTTTTGCTGCCGCGATTTTAAAAGATAGATATACGATATAGAGTGCTCCAACTATAGTTAAGGACTCGAGAATACCCTTATTCTTTTCAATAATATCTAAGGTTGTGGCAACAAATAATCCCATTATTAGCCATCCAATGGCCATTCCAGAGATTAGAGGAATAGTAGCTTTGACACCATATTTTGAGCCATGAAATGCACATAATATGTTATTTGGACCTGGAGTAATGTACATTGTAATCATAAATGTTAACGCAGCTATGATTAGTGCAATGTCCATCATTTACCAGTAATTTATTCTTCGAACATTTTCTTTGCAGATTTTATTGTTTCCCCAGCAGAGATTAGAATGTCTCCAGTTGACTCTACAACATTTCCCATTTTATCAGTTGCACCCTCAGCCTGGTCTGCAGCTTTTTTCAATAAATCTTTTGACATATCTGATACTTTTTGGGCTAAGAACTTGAGATCATCTAAGGCCTCATCTAAGCCTAAAGAATCGATTTTCTCTTTATCTTCATTTGACATTAGTAGCTGAATGTAGGGGTTCTAATTAAATCTTTTTAATATTTGTAGAACCCTTCACCAGTTTTGTTGCCTAATTTCCCAGTTTCAACCATTTCTTTTAGGAGAGGGCATGGTCTGTATTTGTCATCGTTCAAATCTTGATGCAATACTTTCATGATAGCCAGGCACGTATCCAATCCGATAAAATCAGCTAATCTCAGAGGTCCCCATGGGATGGCTCATCCCTAATTTCATCACTGTGTCTATAGCCTCAGGCTCAGCTACCCCTTCCATGACACAAAACATAGCTTCATTTAACATAGGAAGTAAGATTCTATTGCTCACAAATCCTGGAAAATCATTTACCAGAACAGGGACTTTTTCTAATTCTTCTGCAAGTTTGAACGTAGTTTCAAAGGTATCATCATCCGTAGTTTTTGCACGTATAACTTCGACAAGTTTCATTATAGGTACTGGATTCATGAAATGCATTCCCACTACTTTATGAGGTCTTCTACTGGCCTTAGCAAGGATCCCTATTGGAATGCTGGAAGTGTTTGAAGCTAAAATTGAGTTTTCTTTACATATTTCCCCTAAATCTTCAAACAATTGTTTCTTGATATCTACATTTTCAATAATAGCCTCAATTACGATATCACAATTACTTAGTTCTTTATTGCTAACACTGTTAGAAATGTTTGACAAAGCCCTATCCATCTTATTTTGAGAAATTTTCTCTTTATTCACGGCTCTATTAAGATTTTTTTTTAATGGCTTTCATACCATTTGCAACAAATTCTTCTTTGATATCACAAAGAATAACTTTCTTACCTATAGTGGCACAAACCTGAGCAATACCTGCACCCATTTGGCCAGCACCAATTACACCTACATTCTCTACTTTCATTTTAACCCAATTTGACCATTATTGCATTTTGCATATGCAGTCTATTCTCTGCTTGGTCAAAAACTATCGAATATTTTGCTTCAAGAACTTCATCAGTAACTTCCTTACCTCTCTCAGCAGGTAAACAATGCATGAATAATGTGTCTTTGCCTGTTGCCTTGATCAGTTCAGCGTTAACTTGAAATGGTTGGAATATTTTTTCTCGTTCCTTAGCTTCATCCTTTTGTCCCATTGATGCCCATTACATCAGTATAAAATGACGTCAGCATCTATGACAGCTTCATTTGGGTCATTGATTACTTCAATTTTAGATATTTTTGATTCTTTAGCCATTTTTAACAGTCTCCTCATCAGGTTCATAACCCAGAGGGCAACAGCATACGAAGTTCAGTGGAAATCTCATTGCTAAATGTAGCCAAGAATTAACTATGTTATTTCCATCACCAACGTAAACTATTTTGATATTTTTTGATATCACCTAAATGTTCCCAGATGGTAAAAATATCGGTCATTATTTGGCATGGATGATTATAGTCTGTAAGTCCGTTAATAATGGGTATAGTTGAGTGCTCAGCAAGTTCAATAATATGCTCATGATCAAATAGACGTGCCATAATCATATCATTTATATCTGCTAAAAACTCTTGATATATCTTTGATAGCTTCTCTTTTTCCTATTCCAATATCGTTTGGTCCCAAAAAATAAGGCATGACCTCCCATCCACTCGAATCCAGTTTCAAATGAGACTCTTGTTCTTGCAGAAGGTTTAGCGAAAATCATGGCTAGAGATTTATTTTTGAAATGAAGGTAGTCAGCTTTTTGATGAAACTCTTTCTTAACTACTTTAGCTAAGTTCATAATTTCCCAAAGTTCCTCTGTATTGTAGTCAGAGATATGCAGGAAATGCTTATTCATAATTAATCACGATCTATGCGAGGGGCTAAGAGGAATTTCACATTACCTTGAGCACCAGTCATATCATCTACAGCCAGATCGGCGTCCACTTTGACAGGTAAGTCAGTCCCTAGATTAATATGTAATTATTCTATCCGCAGGTAATGAATTTACCATAAGTGTGAAATATTCAAGTGAAAAAAGAGATGTAGCTTCATCTGGAGAGTCTAATTTTTCAAGTTGTTCTTTTCCGAGTGATAAATCAACACTATTTTGATTATCACCCTCACAAACTAATCTAAAAACTACTTTTATTTGTAGATAAAGCTATGTGGTCTGAAACACTCTTTGAAGCTTTGAGACCCTGTGAAATCTCGTTCACGACAACATTTACAGTAGCAGGTAAATCCAAAGATGGTACTTTAGGATCTGGCATTCCAGTAGTATCAAGCAAGGGCATTGCTCTTGTCAGGTTCCCAATGTTTACAACTAGGCGATTTAAATCATCATCTTTTTCTAAATCTACCATATCATCTTTACCAGCGACAGTTAAGACATTTTTAAATTTATCAATATCAATTCCCATTTCCATAGACTTTGCTTCGTAACTATCGAACGCAGACTTCGCTAAATTCGCTTCAATCATTGCAACATGAGAGGGATCTACAGCTTTAATTTGTATACCATCCTCATTTACAGTAACTTTAGCTTCATCTACTAAAGAACCAACAGTACCAATAAATTCCTTTAAGCTTTCCGCTTTAATTCGAGCTTTTAACACTAATGACCTCTTAGCTCGATTGGTGGCCGATATTTAACTTTTGTTTATGTATAAAAAATAAGGATTAATCTAATATACTTCCCTCCAATAGAATAATTACTTTATTTCCTGGAGGGAACTTTTGGTAGAGAAAAAATTTAAAGAAAGGTACAACGACCGTAGGATTGGTCTGTAAAGATGGTGTAGTAATGGCCACCGAAATGAGGGCCACTATGGGTAATTTAATAGGTCACAAAACTACACAAAAGTTGTTCAAAAATTTCAGATAATATGGCGTTAACAGTTGCAGGTTTAGTGGGTGATGCCCAAATGCTTGCAAGGTGGTTAGCGGCTGAAGTTAATCTCTATGAGCTTAAAACAGGTAACCAGATGTCATTAAAGGCATCCTCAACATTGATGGCTAAATATAATGAATGGTAGGAAGGTACATGCCATTCTGGGTTCAGCTTCTTTTAGGAGGTATAGATTCCGAGGGTGGTCATGTTTATTCTTTAGATGCTGCAGGAGGCTCTATACCAGATAAATTTCAAACAACTGGGTCAGGTTCCCCATTTGTTTATGGAGTTCTTGAAGATAGGTTTAAGGAAAACTTGTCTGTCAATGAGGGTAAAGAATTGGGAGTTAGGGCACTTGTAGCTGCAATGAAAAGAGATTCAGCATCAGGTGATGGTATTTCTATGTGTGTGATAGACTCAAATGGTTATCAAAAAGTAGAACCTAGTGAAATAGAAAAAATTCAGAATAATCTGTCAGCTTAAGTTGACAATTATAAGCAGGAAGGTCATATGGCCGTAGAAGACGTAATAAATCTAGTCAAGGAAGTCGCAACAGAAGTAATACCAGATAACATAACTTTCACAAATGTAAAGGTTGAATCTTCTAACGTCGTACTTTATACTCCTAATTTAGAGATTTTCAACGAAAATAATGATTACATAAGGAAATTAGCACAAAAAGTAAGAAAAAAGAATTATTATCAAGGCTGATTCAAGTGTTCGCAAGCCAATTATTTCGGCTCGTCAGAAAATTGATGATATTCTTCCTGAGGAAGCAGATGTTAAAGAGATTAAATTTGATGAGATTAATGGTGATGTCATAATTGAAGCTGCAAACCCTGGTAGAGCAATAGGAAAGCATGGAGTAGTACTCAATAAAGTTAGAAGAGAAATTGGTTGGAATCCAGTGGTGATAAGAGCTGCACCTATGGAATCTAGAACTCTTAAGGATATCAGAAATTACATGATGGAACCGAAGGTTGCAGAAGGTAGGAAAAAATTCTT
>JBJLBY010000020.1:0-8584 GCA_045567975.1 Candidatus Poseidoniales archaeon
TCTACCGGTCCAGTAATCATGTTACCATTAACGATTTCCACAATCATGTCTAGTTCAGCATTTTCTTCAGGAGTTCTGTCAGCAAAATATACGGACGCATTGTATTTTAGATTCATATCATCAGGCAGTAATACAGAGAAAATTTGTCTTCCAGACCATCTAGGGCCTCCTTTAGCTTTAGGATATTCTGGTTTTGGTAAATCTAATTTGTTACCTACACGGGAAAGAATTCTCACAGTTTGATCAATATCGTAATTTGCTTCTCCGTGAGTTAAGAGGAACATACCAGTTATGTGATCGTGTATAGCACCTATAACTGCACCTCCAAATCTTGGTGAACGTATGTGCTCTTGAACTCTCATCAAGATTCTTGCCTCAGCACGAGCTTCTTCCGATTGAACAACATGTAGGTTCATTTCATCACCATCAAAATCTGCATTATATGGTGGACAAACACACAAATTGATTCTGAAAGTCTTTCCTTTCATGATTCGAACTTCATGAGCCATCATAGACATACGGTGCAAACTAGGTTGACGATTGAATAGTACAATATCACCATCCATCAAGTGCCTTTCTACAAGGAAGCCTGGTTCCAATCTGTCATGATTGAATTCCCAATTTTCCTCAGTCAATTTTACTCTACGGCCATCAGGTCTTATCATATAATTGATTCCCGGGATATATTGGTCAGGATCGCTTGGTTGGAAATTCTCTTTAATTAAATTCCTCATAAAAGATAAGTTGTGAATGTTTATTCTAACAGGAACAGTTAATTCACGAGCTGCCAGTTCAGGAACTCCTACTTGATTGATACTCAAGTATGGATCAGGAGTAATCACAGTACGTGCTGAGAAATTAACACGCTTACCAGAAAGGTTAGAACGGAATCTTCCTTCTTTACCTTTTAGACGTTGAACTATGGTTTTCAACGGACGTCCAGAACGATGTCGAGCCGTTGGTATTCCAGCAGTTTGATTATCAAAATAAGTAGTAATATGATATTGTAGTAGTTCCCATAAATCTTCAACGATTAATTGAGGTGCACCAGCATCTCTATTTTCTCTAAGCCTTTGATTAATCCTCAAAACATCGACTAATTTATGTGTCAAATCATCTTCAGATCTCTCTCCAGATTCTAGTGTAATTGAAGGCCTCATTGGAACCGGAGGAACTGACAAAACAGTTAGAACCATATATTCGGGTCTTGTAATTTCAGGATTGAATCCCAAACAGAATAAATCAGAATCAGGTATTTTTTCTAGTCTTGAACGCACTTCTTTCGGAGTTAATTTCCGACCTTCTTCACGGAAAGTAGTAGGCTTGTCTAGAGTAACTTTGACTTTGGGTTCTCCACAGTGTGGACATGATTTAGATTTAGCGGCTTCTCTAATTGCTCTTCTTGATATGCCACCAATTGCAACGGTTGTTCCAGCATCAGATTTCATTAATGCTTGAATTTGTTTATTATAGTGATCAATTCTATCTTGAGTGAGCATAATTCTTCCTGAACTTGGATGAGTTGCATTCATGATGTCTTTAACGGTCTTTGAATACCCTGCATGTATGACAGGCATAGCCAAATCGATGTGTCCAAAGTGGCCAGGATCTTCATCCATTTTACGTCCACTGGTTTTACACCTGAGACCAGGTTCTATGACTCCCATATGTAAATCCATTAACCCCATAGGGATAGGGAAACCATCGTCATCGTAAGTGTCGGCAGTAATTACTTTTGTAGCAGATAATTTTCGAACTTCTTTAGGACCCATTAGAGCAAAATCTATCGCTCCAATTCTCTTAGGAATCATTTCCCTCATGATAAGTCCTCCAATCTTAATCTAGCTGCAATACCCAGTGATTTCAACTCCTCAAGTAAAAGTTTGAAAGCATAAGACATAGCAACAGGGTAGATGGAAGTATTATCTCCCATTGGAGAAGTTAGTACTCCTCTTCGGTCTAAATATCCAATATGTCCAGATTGACTATCTACGTATTGGACAGTTTTATCACTTTCATCTAACAATCTGTCTTTGATAACCATCGAGGCTCCGTGAGCAATCAAACAATCACGTTCCATTTCTCCGAATCTCAAACCACCCATACGAGCCCTACCTTCTGTAGGCTGTCTGGTTAGTAATTGCACAGGTCCGCGAGAACGCGCATGCATCTTACCTGAGACCATATGGTGTAATTTCTGATAGTAAATGACACCAATGAATATTTCTGCATCTATTCTACGGCCAGTCTGACCATCATACAGAACTTCTCTTCCACTGTGTCTAAATCCGTAGTCAGCAAGTCCAGCTCTTAAATCAACTTCTTTCTCACCAGAGAAGGCACTACCATCAACAACACGACCTTCCATACTTCCGAATTTCCCACCAATCATTTCTAAAACATGAGCAACAGTCATACGAGAAGGAATTGCATGAGGATTGATTATCAAGTCAGGAGTAACTCCACTTTCAGTAAATGGCATACCCTCAGGAGGAACCATATGTCCAATGACACCCTTCTGTCCGTGCCTGCTTGCAAATTTATCTCCCATCTCTGGGACTCTTTGATCTCTAACACGTATTCTTGCAATTCTTGATCCGTTTTCTGTTTCAGATAGCATAACAGAATCCACAGTTCCCTTTTCACCGTGCCTTACTGTCAATGAAGATTCCCTAACTTTTTGAGGACTTAAGAAATCAGTAGGTTCAGACAAGAATCTTGGAGGGCTTGTTTTTCCAATCAAGACTTCCTTTCCTTTTAGATCAATTTCAGGATAAATTAACCCATCTTCTTCTAAGTAGAAGTAGGCCTCTTCTGAGCGAGCGCCTCTTACTTCAGGTCCAGGGATTGTAAATCTATCTTCTTGACCGCCAGGGTATCTTCTTTCTTCAGACATATAGGTCCTAACAAAACTAGATCTTCCAGTACCTCTATCGATTGAACCTTTGTTGAAAATTAACGCATCTTCCATATTGTAACCGTGATATGACATTACAGCGACAACTAAGTTTTGACCAGCTGGCCTTGTTCGAAGTGTATTGTATTTCATGGCCTCAGTCTGAAGCATTGGCCGTTGAGCATAGTGTAACAAGTGGCCGCGAGTATCAGGCCTAATACGGTAATTGGCTTGCCCCATACCAAGAGATTGCTTGGACATACCAGCCCCCATCGTACATCTTGGAGATGAATTATGTTCAGGGAATGGAACGTTTGAAGTTGCAACTCCTAAGATTGTGAGAGGATCAACCTCCATGTGGCTGTATGAATGAGTTTTCTTTTTCTTAGTCAAATCACTAGGATTCAAAGCAATAAGACAATTTTCTTCTTCTTCTGCATCAATGTACTCGACAACTCCTTTATCAATCAAATCATTCCACCCAAGTTTATCCTCTTGAATTGCAGTAATATCCTTATCCTTTACTGCCATTCTATTATTTCTATTGATAACTACCAATGGCCTTCTTATTCTCCCAGGATCGCTGTTAATGATAACGTCGTTTAATGATTCATCGTGTCGAACATTTACAACATTACTGATCATGCATTGCCTTCTTCTTTGTATAATTTCTGAAGCCAAGTCAGAAGGTGCCTTGTGCACCCCAATCAAGTCACCATTAAAGTAAACTTTACCCCAAGTTTCTTCCATTTTATCGATAGGTTCTATATTCAAACCTTCTAATGTTTCCAATACAATATCGTTTGGCACATTTTCAGATACGTCAACCATTAAAGCTAAGTTCTTCACCAGACCACAGTTTTGACCTTCAGGAGTTTCATTAGGGCACAACCTACCGAATTGAGTAGGGTGTAAGTCCCGAGCTTCGAAGTGGGGTTGCGATCTTGTTAATGGCGAAATGACTCTTCTCAAATGTGAGAGTGTAGCCATATTACAAGTTCGATCTAGCAGCTGGGAAACTCCAGCCCTTCCACCAGTCCAGTTTCCGGTAGCCATAGCGTGCATTATTTTGTTGGTCAAGACATCGCGCCTTACTGCGTGATGAATGCGGTTTTCTTTTCTTTTTGAGTATGATCTTTCCATCTGATATTTCATATCATTCAATAATGCTTGAAGTCCAGAACGGAAAAGTTCTTCCATCAAGTTACCAGCAAGTTTTAGTCTTTTGTTTGCGTAGTGGTCTTTATCATCAGGTTTTCTTTCTTCAAGGCCTAATTCTAAAACTTCTCTTGCCATACGGCCTAGGAAAACGGCTTTCTTAATTCGAGCCTCAGAATTGGTATCTAAGTGAGGTAATAGGGTATTGTCAATAATGTAATTGATTCTCTTTCTTCGGTATTCTTTAGATTGTCCGGCAGCAAATCTTCGTTCTAAGTATTCTAGAGCTTCTTGTGTAGTGTAAATACCTTCAGTGTTGTGTATTTCTTCAATATTTGCTAGAATTAGATTTTGCATTTCTGGATTGCTAGTTATAGATTGCATGATGTCGTCTGCAGATTCCATTCCCAATGCCATCATCAAAACAGCCAAAGGAACTTGTCCAGAAGCTACAGGGATAGAAACGGATAGAATTCCATCTTTTTTCTTCTCAACAACAGTCAATGCTCTGAAACCTTCTCTCTGAGAGAAGACTTTTGCTAGTTCAGTTTGTCTTGCATATCTTTGTTCACTTTCTACCATTACACGGTTAGGGGCTAAATCTTCCAGACAAACAAGAACTCTTTCAGTACCATTAACAATGAAATATCCTCCAGGATCTTGCGGATCTTCTGAATTTTTTCTTAGTGCTTTAATATATTCGTTATCGGCCGACCCCTCTCCAGTTAAGTGGTTTCTATGAAGATTACATAGGATTGATTTTACCATAACTGGCATATTTCCAATTTCCTCCTCTACTTCTTCAATTTCGATGCCTTCTTCGATGATTGTAAAATTTAAGTAAATCGGAGCTGCATATGTCATATTTCTCAAACGAGCCATCATAGGAATAGAGTCAGTTTGTGATCCATTGGCCTCATAAACCATCGGTTTTCCGATTCTTATTTTTCCTAAGTTGACGACGACTTCCAAGTCCCCCAATTCAAGGCGGATAGCTCCTCTCATTGATTCATCAGCACCAACAGATATGTTGTCTACAACTCTCTGCATCCACGGAGCTGCATTATTATCGTGTGGTAAGAAATCGTTGAACGAACCTAGTTGGTGATTTACCAAAGCAGCACTTGGACCAGAGGTACTTCGACTATCAAAAAATGCTTTGATTAATGCTCTTGAATTCATTATTCCTCCACCACCAAACGATAAGCCAAATTAGAACCTGCATTCTCGCTAAAACGATGAATTTCAACAACGTCACCAGGTTTCGCTTCCTCATCAAGAGCCTTAAGAGCTGGATCTTTCAACAGAATTTTAGGCAATTGATCTCTGGTAACATTTAAGGGTTTTAGTTTACTCTCTACACTCTCATCGTCAAGTAAAACATGTTTTGGCACTAGTTTGTTCAACCACAGTACGTTGTTATTCATTTTGGCATCCTTTTCCAATAAAATCATGGCGGGCCTGAAGGGATTCGAACCCTTGGCCGCCCGGTTAAAAGCCGGGCGCTCTACCTAGCTGAGCTACAGGCCCTTGTGTCCTCTAACCGTTAGTCTGATGATACTGGAGCTTGTGGCCAGCTAAGTGGTTTATTTAAATTCTACTCTCAAAACAAGCTAAATTGTGGTTTATTCACGGTATAAACACACTTAGAGGGCTTAATATTGAATCCTAATTAAAGTTTCAATTATTTTTATAGAGATTAGTATATAAAGCCCTTATCCAAATTTTGAGGCAATAAGATTTATCTTGGCACCTCCGTCCGCCATCATGCCAAAAGTAGGTATCTTGACTAGTGGAGGGATAGCGCCTTGCCTATCTGCATCAATAGGGGGCTTGATTGAAAAGTACAATCAAGCATCACCAGAATCTGAAATTATAGGATATATGCATGGTTACCGTGGCCTTTTACTCGGTAAGTCAGTTACCTTTTCAAAAGAATCTAGAGAAAATTACGAAGTATTGTATAACTTTGGCGGGAGTCCGATTGGAAATAGTAGAGTTAAGTTGACAAACGTTGAAGATTGCGTAAAGAAAGGTTATGTTAAAGAAGGTGAAGATCCTTTAGAGGTTGCAGCAAATCAATTGGTTAAAGATGAAATTGATATTTTACACACAATAGGGGGAGATGATACTAACACAATGGCGGCAGCCTTAGCTAAACATATTGATGAGTCAGGTAGAAATTTGACAGTTGTTGGTTTACCAAAGACGGTTGATAATGATGTAATGCCTGTAGAGCAAACACTTGGAGCTTGGACTGCAGCAGAGCAAGGAGCTATTTTCTTTGACAATATTGCCAATGAAAATACTACTAGTCGTCGACAATTGATAATCCATGAAGTAATGGGAAGGCATTGTGGGTGGCTTACAGCAGGTACGGCTTATGAGTATAGGAAATTACTAGAGAATAGAAAATATCTTCCTGAATTGTTTGTTTCTAAAGCAAGATGGGACGTTCATGCAGTTTACATTCCAGAAATAGATGTTGATTTCCAGAAAGAAGCTGAAAGATTGAAGAAATGTATGGATGAAAATGATTGTGTTAATATATTTTTGAGTGAAGGGGCCGGGATGGATACTATAGTTAGAGAGTTAGAATCCCAAGGAACGGAGGTTCCCCGTGACGCTTTTGGCCATGTTCGTTTAGATGATATTAATCCAGGGCAATGGTTTGCAAACCAATTTGCAGAGGCATTGGATGCAGACAAAACATTGATTCAGAAAAGTGGTTATTTTGCACGTTCAGCAAAACCAGGAGTTCGCGACTTAGCATTGATTAAGAAATCAGCTTTTATGGCAGTTGATTTTGCCTTGAAAGGTGAAAGTGGTCTAGTTGGATTAGATGAGAACAATAATGGTGAATTAGGTTTGATTGATCTGCAACTGATTGAAGGTGGAAAAGAATTTGATACTTCTCAAAAATGGTTTACTGGAATGTTGCATGATATAGGTCAATCATAGCCCCAATAGTTTTATCCAGCCGGTAATGCGCAAATATGAACAAGGAAAAATTAGCAGAAGTTGCTAGTGCCATAGTTGCTTCTGGACGAGGAATTCTAGCAGCAGACGAAAGCACACCTACTATGGGAAAGAGACTAGCATTAATCAATCAGGAAAACACAGAGGAAAACCGCCGTGATTTCCGTCAAGCATTATTTGAAACAGATGGAATGGAACAATTTATTTCTGGCGTAATTTTATTTGAAGAAACTTTAGAACAGAAAGCAGAAGATGGCAAAAGACTATCTGAGATTCTTGAATCTAATGGAGTTTATCCTGGAATAAAGGTTGACAAAGGTGCACATCCTATGGATGGTTCACCTTCTGAGAAGTTAACAAAAGGTCTTGATGGTCTTTATGAAAGATGTTTAGATTATTACAAATTAGGGGCTAGATTTGCCAAATGGAGGGCAGTCATTACAATTGGAGATGGAATACCCACAGATGATTGCATCAGAGCCAATGCTTCAGCATTAGCAAAATATGCTAGAGCTTGTCAAGATGCACAGTTAGTTCCAATCGTTGAACCTGAAGTTTTAATGGATGGCGATCACACGATTGAAAGATGTTATGAAGTTTCTGAAAAAACATTTAAGGCCGTGTTTGAAGAATTAGACAATGAAGGTGTACATTTACCAGGAATATTATTGAAACCTAATATGGTTGTTTCAGGAAAAGATTGTGAAGTTCAGGGAGATATGAAGGCAGTTGCAGAAATGACAGTCAAGTGTCTAAAAGCTTCAGTTCCGGCCGAAGTTCCAGGAATAGTCTTCCTTTCAGGAGGCCAATCTGAAACTGAAGCTACAGAACATTTGAATGCCATGAATATGATGGGCGACCATCCTTGGGCATTAAGTTTCTCGTATGGAAGAGCATTGCAGCAATCAGCATTACATGCTTGGAATGGTGACAGCGCGAACCTTGAATCAACCTACGCAGTTTTCTATCATAGAGCTGAAATGAATTCTAAAGCTTGTTTTGGAGAATATAGTCATTCCTTAGAAATATAAAATAAAAATGAAAAAGTCCTCGTTGATTATGGCCATTATGCTTCTAATTACTGGTGCAGGTGGCGCATACGGGTATTTTTTCATCTATGAAGCAGATGATTCAGAACCAGTAATAGTAGAACAAGAAGAACCTACAACAGAAACTAATGATACGGTAGAAGAAGATCCAGAAGATCCTCCCTTAGAAACAAATGATACTTTCTTTAGAGGAATTAAAGACGAATGTTTTGAGCATGGAGGTATGGAAAGGTGCTGGAAACTTTATGTTCCAGACGAAACAGATGAAACTCAATCAATTCCTTTGATTTTAGATATACATGGTTTACAGAGAAGTGCAGATAATCAATACCAAATGACAGATATGGATCGAATTGCTAGGGAAAATAATGCAATCATAATCTATCCACAAGGATATGGTAATTCTTGGAATTTTGGAGCTTGTTGCGATCCTGCAAAAGAGGAAGGCATAGATGACATTGGATTTCTTCGTTCTCTGGTTACTTATCAATTAGATATTTTT
>JBJLBY010000021.1:0-8560 GCA_045567975.1 Candidatus Poseidoniales archaeon
TTTCAGTACTTCTGCTAAATATTTGTATTCTTCAATAGAATTGTATAGATAGGAAGCTGTGCGAAGATAGCGCCTATTATGGTGTGGCCAACCAAATACTGGTACTTGTATCTTATATTTCTCATACAATAATGTATGGAGTGGATCTGGCTCTAACACCGACTTTGTAGCTACCCCTTCACCCGGTAAAGCTACTGCTGACAAGCCTACAATCATTGAATCTGGACACAATTTTGGCGTCTGTAAAACATCAAACAAAATATCTCGTGCCTTTACTGCCAAGGTTCTATTGTGTTCGATTATATCTGGCCAGCCTCCTTCTACCAATCCTCCAATGTATTGAATGCTTTTAGGAATGCATAACCAAGGCGTTATGTCTTGAGTACCAGTCCAATCAAATTCAAGACGGATTTTCTCATTAATTGAACCGTCAACGGAAGCGCCGTGGCTAATTGAAAGGGGGTGAATTTCTGCTCTTTTATCTTCTCTAATGTAAAGGAAAGCTGCACCTTTTGGAGTGCAGAGCCATTTGTGAGCGTTGCCTGTTGCATAGGCTGGTTTTAGATTTTTTAAATCTAAATTTACTATACCTGGCCCATGTGCTGCATCAAGAAGTACATCTACCCCTCTTGATTGTAGTTCAGAAATTATTTGTTCAAATGGTAATCTTATACCTGTTGGACTTGTTACTGTGTCAATAAGTGCTAATTTTGTTCTTTTAGTTACGTTAGACAATATTGCCTTAGTTACCTCCTCAGGACTTTCTATTGGAAACTCTATAGGAACAACTACTGTCTTAGCGCCTGCCTTCTTAGTTGTAAAATCTACTGCATTCCAGCATGCTTGATAGCTATGATCTGGAATAAGAATCTCATCATTTGGTTTCAGGTCTAAAGATCGTAAAACTGTATTGACTCCAGAAGTTGCATTTGGAACAAAGGTTAGGCCTTCTTTGTCTGCATTAATAAATTCTGATAAAATCTGAATCGATTCGGCCCATAATTCTTTAGCTTTAACATCAAGAAATTGAATTGGATCGCTTTCAAGTTCCTTTCTTAATTGAAATTGATGGTCCATGACTACTTTGGGGCAGGCGCCAAATGATCCATGATTCAAAAATACAATATTGGGATTTAAATCCCAAAATTCTGAAAAATTACTCCTTGATGGTAAAGTTACCATATTAACGCATTTTAGTAAAACGTCTCATAACTTTTCTTATTGGATCTCTAGTTTCTTCTACTATAAATCCTTCATCTATCTTTGAATCTAAAAATTCTATTGCACTATCTACAGATTCTCTTGCACCTTTTGCTGCTAAAGATGCCATGAACGGCTCTGCTAATTTTTCATTGACTCCACTATCTAATACTATTTTTTTCAAAAAATAAAGTAATTCCGTTCTGCGACCTTCATCTAACATTGCCTTGGGCTTGTTTCTTTTTTGTATTCTTTTTTCTTTTCTTTGAGGGGGTTGAGCTTTGGTTGGACCTCGGCGCCTATGTCTTCCGCGCCTTGCCAGAGCTACTCGCCTCCCATTTCCTTTATTGCTTTTTCAATATCATCATTTGACATATCGTCACGATTGAAATATTTCTTATTACCTGTATCACGCTTTAGCTTCATCAAAACGCTCCAACGAGTTGGTGGGCCTCTACCTTTACCGCCACCACCTCTTCTATCTCTAAAGCCAGTACGAGGCATTTCATATTCTAAATCTGAAAGATTTACCTGCTCTTTTATTGATTCTAAAGCATTTCCTGAAGGTTTCATGCTCCCTGCCTTACCAAGACTAAGGCGTAAATGTCCTCTTACCAAATTAGCTCTTGCATCTTTCAACTCTAAAGTCATACCATCCTCAATTTCCTCAATCTCATCATTCCAGAAACTCATGATTACTGTTCCCGTTTCATCTCCAACCAATCCTTCACATACCATAGTTCCATTATCCATGGAACGAGGCTCATCTAGACTCAGAACCTTGACTGGCATGTTTACGCGACCCGTTCGAGGTGTCAATTCATCAACTTTCATTTTTCTCTCCAGTATTAACGACGAGAGTCCACATTATAATGGTTCCTAAGGCCCCTAAATACCCATAATAGACTTATAACCTATTAGGGGAAAAGGAGTAAACCCCATAAGCATATATACCCTGACGCCCCATAAGGTATAGATTCGGAAATGCCGCTGAATCGAACAAAAGGAAGGCAACAAAAATGAACAAAACCGAAATAGATTTTGAAAAACATATCGACGATATAGTGAAAGCTATCGGAGATAAGCTAGAAAGAAACGTGATCGCTACAGAATTAAGGCGATATGTAGAAGAATATGGAATCGATTTACCAACTGCTAAAGAATCGATCGTAGGGAAGCACGGTGGAAATCCTAGTTCTTTACAAATGAGTGCTGAAAAACTACTTGCTCAAATTGGGCCTGGAGAAAACAACGTCCAATTAAAAGCTAAAATTTTATCTGTATTTAAAAAAGAAATAACTACCAAAGAAGGTGCGCAGAAAGTACTCTATGAAGGTGAAATGGGAGATTCCACAATGAGGATGAGATATTCTTACTGGAGTGAGAATTGCGACTTTGGAAGTGGAGATGTTGTAGAAGTATTGAATGCTTACTCAAAAAGCTGGAACGACAGAATCACCTTGAATATCAATCAGGGGTCTATGAGAAAGATTCAAGATACCAAATTAGAAGAATTGGATTTGGGTGTGACTCAAACTACCACAAACCAGGCTGGTGAAGAAGTTGATTTAGTAAATTTGAAACCAGGAATGAACAATGTTACAGTCACCTTAAGAATAATAGACGTCGAAACGCGTCAAATTACTGTTAAAGGTGAATCTAAAACCATTTTTGGAGGAACTGTTGGCGACAAGACTGGAACATGCAGGTTCACTTCATGGGAAGATCATGATATCATTGCTGGAAAAGTGTACAAAATAGAAAACGCTTACGTAAAAGAATTTAATGGCCCCGACCTCCAATTTGGAGAATACACTAAATTGAATGAAATTGATGATAATGATGTTCCTTCATTGCAAGAATATGAAAATGGAGTTATGTACTCTCTAGCCCAATTAGACGAACGCAATGGCGCATCTGATGCTGTAATAGAAGGGCACGTATTCAATATACGTGAGGGAAGTGGATTAATTTTTCGAGATAAAGACACTAATCGCTTAGTTAGAAACGGAGATGACCGCAAGAATGCAGACCCCGATCTAAGGATAAAGATGATTTTTGATGACGGTTCTGGATCTTGTACTGCATATCTAAACCGTGAAATAACAGAGAAAATACTAGGAAGAAACCTCGATTCATGTCTTGAATTTGTCAAAGAAAACTTTGGACCTGAAGCATTGGTTGAAGAAATAGAAGATGCTTTGCTTCTAAAGCCTCTAAAACTAAGAGGATTTGCGAGATCTGACGAATATGGCTTATCATTCTTTGCAAGGAGTTGCGAACCTGCAACCGAACTAGACGTCCCAAGCGTAGCAAGACAGTTCCTAGCTGCATTGGAGGGATAAATGGCTCAAAGAAGAGAACCTGGAGTTTTAGTATTGGCAAAAGAACTATCTGCCTCTATTGAAAAACACGTAGAAGACAGAGAATATTCTCCAACATACCTAATCTCTGAGATCGGGTCAAAACTTTCTCGTGTTTTAATTGGAGGAATATTAGATCAATTAGAAAACAGAGGAGATGAAAATGATCCTTTCTACACTGCAAGAGTTATCGATCCAAATGGAGATTTTTACTATTTGCAAGCTGGTCAATATAATCCTGAGGGGGCGATGGCCCTTTCAAAATTAGAAATTGGAGTTCCTATCTTATGTGTTGGAAAAGTAAGAGCTAGAACCCCAGAAGATAGTGAAAGAACCTATGTTAGTGTTCAGCCTGAAAGCATTCGTGCTGTATCAATGGATGAAGTGAATCATTGGGCAATAAAAGCGTGCGATACGTTAATGCGCCGAATAAACACAAAGAAAGCTTTTGGTGTGGACGAAAAGGTATTGAAAAAAGCTAACCTGTCACAAAGAGAAATAGATGGATTAGAACTTTCTAATGAATTCTACCCAACAATCGTTGTTGAAAATTACCAAGCACTATTGTATGATTGTCTAACTCGGTTGGCTGGCGGGGAAGTATCTGAAACAACCAACTTTACAGGAGAATTCGAACCTGCAAAGGGTACGGAGGAAGTAAAGGAAAAGAAAGAAGTTGTCGAGGAATCTAATGAAAGTTCTAGCGACAATGAGAATGAAGGAAAAGTTATCGCCTTAATCAAAAAAATGGATGAAGGTGATGGAATTTATTACGATGATCTAGGTATTGCAATCTCAATGGATGGGATAGATGGGCCTATGCTCGATGAAATCCTTGATTCACTAACAGATCAGGGCCTGATTTACCAACCTAGATTCAACCACTATAAGGAGGCATAAAATGAGCGAAGTAAAAACAAACGTTGTAGAAGATCTTCCAGGAGTTGGACCTGCTATTGCAGAAAAACTTAGGGAAGCAGGATATGATACGCTAGAAGCGATCGGAACACAGGCACCAGGTACACTTTCTGATGCCACAGGCATAGGAAAAGAATCTTGCGCTAAATTTGTAGCTGAAGCTAGAAAGGCCGCAAACATTGGTTCATTTTTGACTGGGGTTGAGTTAATGGAAAAAAGAGCCACTGTTGGAAAACTAACAACGGCTTCAAGCACTTTTGATGAATTATTAGGTGGTGGAGTTGAAACTCAATCAATAACTGAATTCTATGGCCAGTATGGTTCTGGTAAAACCCAATTTATTCTACAATTAGCTGTAAACGCAACATTACCTATTGAAGAAGGCGGCTTGGGAGGGGAAGTTGCAATAATCGATACAGAGAATACTTTCAGGCCTGAAAGAATTATGTCTATGTCAAAAGCCTTAGATTTAGACGGAGATGAAGTATTAAGCAAAATTCATGTTGGTAGAGCTTACAACTCACATCAACAAATGTTAATGGTTGAGAAAGTTAGCGAATTAGCAAAGGAACGCCCAATCAAGATGTTGGCTGTTGATTCATTAACTGGAGCATTTAGAGCTGAATACATTGGGCGAGGTACTCTAGCAGATAGACAAGGTAAGATTAATGCCCATATGACTGAATTAGCTAGATTTGGAGATTTGAATAATGCTGCCGTTGTTGTTACCAATCAAGTTTCATCAAACCCTGCTGCTTTCTTCGGAGATCCTACAAAACCAATTGGAGGAAATATCGTTGGACATACTTCGAAATTCAGGATATATCTAAGAAGAGGCAAAGCTGGAAAACGTGTTTGCAGACTTGTAGATTCTCCACATTTGCCTGAAAACGAGGCTTTGGTATCGATAACCGAAGATGGAATAAGAGATGGCTAGTGACTTGAAAGATTTTCTAGCCTCTCTAGAACCTGCATGGGAAGATCCTCATGAATTTGAATGGTTACGTGATAAGGGAATTCAAGATATAAAAGCTGACTATTTCGAGGCCAATCGCTTTCCTGGGTTGAAAATGATGTTAGAGATGAAGTAATTATTTCTTATCTGGAAAAAACGACATAATATAGCCCTTTAGACCAAACCAATTATTGATTGCAAGAGAAACTATACTTTCGTTTTCGCGATCTACCCAAGCTTGTTCTTTAGCGCTATCTTCTTTCATGAATTCATCCATTGTGGCATAGCCTGCACTGCCGCCAGTATCAACAGGATGTTGAACGTCATCTGGCGTGTTATGAGTCATGGCATTACCAACTTTGAAAGGCCAATGTTTGAAATCTTCACCTGAAGCATACCTACCAACTGTAGATTTTTCTATATCTTCATCATGTGTTTTCTCATGATGAACGCCTCGTGGCACCTCTTCTTCATCTTTATATTCATAATATGTTTCATCGGCCGGCTTATAGCCACGTATGTCCATTTCAGAATTCGTCATCTTCCTCCCATTCAAACTCCATTCCTCCGTCTCTCCTAGTTAGGAAATACCCTCCTAAAAGTAAAGATGTAACTGATAAAATCGCAAGCATTGTAACAACTCCTCCTTCTTTGACACTGTCAACTACAGACCCCATTAAATCCTCTTTCTGTGGGTCTTCTACCAATAAGATAAATTCAGCCATATTGTTTGTTTCATCCAGCTCTTTGACTATATTATCTCTATCCAAAACTACCTTAATCAAATACTCACCTTCATCAACAATTGTGTGCCTAAAAGATGTTGTTGCTGTAGTTCCTGGATTAGCAAAAACTGCAGTTTCGTAAAGAACTATCTCGTTGGTTCCTGAAACCCACAAAATAGTAACTGGAACTGGATTAAACGTTACACCAGGTTCTCCTTCTACAATTACAGTAATGTCAATAGTAAAAGAACTGCCGGCTTTAACTTTTGAAATTCCTGTTTGATTATTTATTTGGATATTTCCTGATGTTATTACATCATCTACTTTGTATTCGTGAATGACTAAATACAAATCCTCCTCAGAAGAAATTTCCCAAGTATTTCCTTGTATGTCTTTTACCTGCAAATTAAAGTGATAAGTGTCACTTATCGCATTATCTTCATTGTAGTACCAATAAAACGAAGCTATGTATGTTCCATTATCTACCTCTTTTGAATTGAATTCAGCCATCAACCCCAAGTTACCAGAGACTTCTCCAAAAACTCCCAATTCTAGAAAGTTATCATCGATATCTGAGAGATCAAAGGCACTTTGGACTCTAGCTTGAACAAAAACTCTTTCAGAAGAATCTTGAACCTCTATTTGATCAAACCAAGCCCTATAATGACTAATTGAGAAATTTCCTATGCCTGATGGGTGCTCCACACTTGATGTTAACACAACTATTTGTTCTGTTGAGCCTCCTGCAATTGGACTTTCTGCAGGATCGCCACCTGAATATTCAAGCAAGATTTCTATGTCAGAGCCTTCATCAAATGATTCATTGGTTAAGTCAAATGCTATGTCAAACCTTGTTGCAGTTTCACTTGAGTCAGTTAAAGTCTTCGATTGTGATGTTGCTTGTGCATCGTCACCACCTGAACCTACAGAAACTGATATTCTAAATTGAACGTTCTCTACTGTCCCCTGCGTTGAGTTTGCCCATATTGTTAATGTATAATCGCCTGTTGAAATAGCCCCTGGAGTTTCCAAATCAACTATCCAAGAACCAACTTCTCCCCATTGTCTATCGTTTCCAATGAAAGACAAACGGTTAGAATCTTGAGGGCAATCACTTTCAGTATCTTCATCCGAAGTAGGTGCTGCAGTTGAAATATTGCCATCTGCATTATCTAAGTCTCCATAAAAGTAAAAATCAACTTCATTAAAATCATTTGATTCCTCAGCTGAAATTGGGTTTAATACGAATAAAGCTCCCAAGAAAGCCAAGGCTAATGTGCTTCTCAAGAACGATTGCATATAGTTTTACGATTTGTGACCATTCTTTAAAGGTTCCTACCAGACAAGAAATAGCTAAGTCCCAAACATTATTCGTAGAATATCTCTTGTCCCTGGAGCCAAACCAAGCGCTAAAAGGAAAAGAATCAATAAGTTTATGGTTTGCTTCTGTTCTTCCTTACTTTCCTCACTTTCCAGTGCAAGAATAACTCCAGTCACAACAATGAATTTTAGAGGCAACATGACAATCGCTGTATTGAAATATTCAATAAAACCACTGGGCAAGACATGCTTCTCAACGTATCCATAACGATCAATACCTAGGTATGTTGCAGCACCGTCAACAAAATGTCCCAAGTAAAGTAGCAAATAAAGTGGATTGAGTAATCTTGCGGCTGGCTTCCATGGCGCTAAAGGAAAAGAGAAGGAACAGCCTAGAGAAAGACCTATTCCAAAATAAATCATTAAGGCAACTAAAGTCGAAGTAGCTAACCAAGAATTCCAAACTAGCAGAACTGTTAGGAATAAAAACAATGGATTTGGGACGCCTCTATCTGAAGTAAACCATGCTAAGTACCAAATTGTTACTGTTAAAAATACCGCTATAGCCACCGAATCCCAAAGCATTTCGGGATTTACTAGTGCATCTTGTGATAGGTTTAGATATGCTAAAATAACTACTAATGTGGTAGTTATTCCAAAAAATAATACAGGATCCTTGAGAGGTTTACTCCTATAAAATTCTGCAGTTAGTGCACTTCCTGCAAATACAATCAATGCCCAAGATGCAGGATGGATCCAATCTCCAGGAACAAAGTACCACCAAACGCCATATCCTCCTATAGCAAAACTAATCAATCCAATTCCTTTAGTTAAAGGCGGAGAATTATTATTTGATAGCCACACTCCTATTGCAATAACTGCAAGTGAATACAATGCCATTGTTCCATATATCAATGGTGAGATCATGAAGTATTGAAGCGGCGGTTCGAATGCATCTGCATCCTCTAAAACTCGGCTAACTCCTCCCAAAATTAGTAATGGTATTGAAGCTAAAACAAATCTTTCATCTATTTCTATTTTCCAAGCTTCCAGCAATTGATTTATCAGTAAAAAGAATA
>JBJLBY010000022.1:0-8547 GCA_045567975.1 Candidatus Poseidoniales archaeon
GTAATGGAGCCACCGGTGGGAATCGAACCCACGACCTGCGCCTTACCAAGGCGCCGCTATACCCCTTAGCCACGGTGGCTCTTGTTTGCGACTGAGAGGTCCTAAAAAGAGTTTATTACAACGTAAATAGCAATCATTGGAAACACCCATACTCTATTACACCCCTCGCTATTCGTCTTCTGATATCGATTTGAAAAACATGGTTAATTACATTACAAATAGAAAAAGTAAAGAAGAAGTTCTTGAAAAATTTGAACCCATTGTTAAGAAATGGTTTAACCAAAAATTTAACGATTTGACTCCGCCACAATCTATGGCGGTGCCTTTGATTGATAATAATGAGAACGTATTAGTTTCAAGTCCAACTGGCTCTGGCAAAACTTTGACTGCATTCTTGAGCATATTGAATGACTTTTTCAGGCGCCATAATGAAAACGGATTAGAAACTGGGGTGCATGCAATATATGTTTCACCTCTCAAAGCATTAGCCAATGATATTGATAGAAACTTGAAGCAGCCACTGTCTGAAATGATAGAGCTAGCTGAGAAACTGAAAATCGATGTGCCAGATATTAAAGTTGCAGTTCGTTCAGGAGATACTTCACTTAAAGAAAGGGCAAGAATGGTTAGAAAACCCCCCCATATTCTAATTACAACTCCTGAGAGTCTTGGCCTTCTACTATCATCAAAAAAATTCAGAGACCATTTCAGACAGACCCGATACATTATTCTAGATGAAATACATGATCTTGCAAATAACAAGCGTGGAACCCATTTGTCTTTGTCTGTTGAAAGATTAGCCGATATTATGGAAACCAAACCTGTAAGAATCGGTCTCTCGGCAACACAAGCACCCATTGAAGATATTGCTGGCTTTCTAGGTGGATATGAAAATGGCAAGCCAAGGCCTGTAAACGTTGTGGATGTCAAAGAAAGAAAACACCTAGATCTCAGAGTCCTATGCCCTGTCGACAACTTGACATTACATTCAACTGAAATTATAAACTCAAAAATGTACGATTTACTGGTAGACTTGGTAAATGATCATCGAACAACTTTGATATTTACAAACACAAGAGCTGGAACTGAATCTATTGCAATGCAACTCAAAGAGAGAGGTATTGAAAAGCTCGCCGCACACCACGGATCTTTATCGAAAGAAATGAGGCTGGATGTTGAAAAGAAACTTAAGGGCGGCGAGATGGATGTCGTTGTTTCATCAACAAGTCTAGAACTAGGAATTGATATTGGATATGTAGACTTAGTTATCCAAATAGGTTCTCCAAAATCTATAGCTAAAGGTTTGCAACGAATCGGACGAGCTGGCCATGCATTACGTGCAATTTCAAAAGGCAGACTAGTTGTTTTTGACTCAGATGATTTAATTGAATGTGCCGTTTTGGTTAAGTCTGCATACGACGGAAACATAGATCGTGTATCTATTCCTGAAAAAGCGGCAGATGTCTTGGCTCAATCTATTATCGGAATGTCCCTGGATAGAAAGTGGCAAACTGATGAAATGTATAAATTAATTAAATCAGCATATCCTTATAGAGATCTAACCAAAAATGAATTTTTAGAGATTTTAGATTTTCTAGGAGGTACTGCTCTAGAAAATCACGGCGTTTATCCTAAAATATGGTATGAAGGTAATGAAAAAGAAGTTGGAATAAAACGCGGATCTAGACAAATATATAATATGAATATAGGGACAATTCCACAAGAAATAAACTATGCAGTTGTACTTGAAGGAAGAGGAATTCAGTTAGGAAACTTGTCTGAAAAATTTGTAGAGAACCTTTCCAAAAACGATATTTTTGTACTTGGAGGTAGGACTTATCAATTCATAAAGTCTGAAAGGTCTACTGTAATTGTTAAAGACGGTCTCGGTAGAAAACCAACAGTGCCCTCTTGGTCTGGAGAAATGTTACCTAGATCATTCGACCTGTCTGAAGCTGTAGGTAAATTTAGGGCTGAAGTTGAGGGAATGTTAGAAAATGGCAATGAAAAAACTGTAGAATGGCTAGAAGAAGAATATCGTCTAGATAAAGGAGCTGCTAAAACTGTAGTTTCTCACTTGAGTGAGCAGAAGAAAATTTGTGGTTTTGTACCTTCTGATCAAAAATTGATGGTTGAAGGGTACATTGATAATCGTGGGAGAAGCGGAGCTATTTTTCATTTCCCATTTGGGAGAAGAGTAAATGATGCATTATCAAGAGCATTTGCTTACCAGCTAGGTAAGGAAATAGGGAGCAGTGTTAGAATTTCATTGAGTGATGATGCTTTTTTGTTGACATTTCCAAACAGATTAGCTATAGAAGGGCTTGTTGAAAGGCTAAAACCAAACTCTTTAGAAATCTTGTTAAGGAAAGCGATAACAAATACAGAAATCTTTGCCCAACGTTTCAGGCACTGTGCAAATCGGTCCTTCATGGTATTAAGAAATTACAAAGGAAGAGAAATATCACTTCCTAGACAGCAATTAAGAACTACACAAGTTTTGGAAGCAATAAATGAAGTTGATTCGTTTCCAATGCTTGAAGAAGCGTATCGTGAGGTACTTTACGATGCTTTTGATTTGAAAAATGCACAACTAATACTTGACGAACTTGGAAATGGTAAAAGAACAATAACTTACAGAGGATACGAGCCAATTCCATCGCCACTTTCACATGCACTAATTTTGTCTGGGCTAAGCGACATTGTTCTAATGGAAGATCGGTCTGCATTATTGAGAGAGTTGCACACACAAGTATTAGGTAAAGTTCTAGAGGAAGATGGTGGAGATAAACCAAGATTTGAAACGGAACTCATACAAAGTTATTTCAACGAAAAGAAACCAATTATTGGAACAAAAGAGGGATTGATTCAATCTATACGCCAAACTGGAGGCATATATTTACTCAATGATAAAGGCAAATCAATCTACAAAATGTCTGATATGCCGAATTCTGAGATACAAGATATGTGCTATGAAATGATAGAGGAGAAAACTGTTGAGTCTGTTTGGACTGGACAAAAAGAACGACTATTTGTAATCCCTGAACTAATTCCTTACTACAAACGAATCTATGCTGATGATGGAACGATTAGCAAGAAGGCTAAAACTGAATACGAAAAGATTAAGGAAACCAAGGAAATTAAATCCAAAAAGATAAGTGAGGAACTTGAACGTAATTATTTGATATGCCAAATGCCTGAAGGATTCAGGAAAAGTGAAATTGAGAGTACTGCTTCTTATGAAAAAGCACTAGACTGGTTAATTCAAAAACATCTTGGATTTGTTGGTCCAAATACGAGCGAGCAGATATCTATTGAACTAAACATACCTGAAGATATAGTAAACCAAACACTTTATGAACTAGAAGAAAAAGGGACTCTACAAGGTGGAAATTTCATATTGGGCTTGGCAACTCCTCAGTACCTATTAGCTGAAGATGTTATATATCTTGAAGCTCAATCACAAGGCAATACAGATGTCGTACCTGAGAAAATATTGAGAGAATATATTGATCAGAAATTATTCAAAACCTTTTCAAGTTTACAAACATTATTTGATCAATATAGTGATGTTTCTTCACCAAGAATTGTATTTCACAGACTAAAAAATGCTAGCTTAGATGAATGGTGGGAATGGAGAGACTCTGATGCAATCTTACAAGGAAGATTTCTAGCTGGAAGATTAAAATATGTTCCTGCAAACAAAGTCGGAATGTATCAATCACTTTTTAGAAGAACGCCTGAAGGGAAAATACAAAATTTAATTGTTGACATGCTCCGCAGAAGTCCACCATTGACTAAAAGTGAAATTTCAAAAGAATTGGAAGTGAAAACTGAATTGATTGATGGTGCACTAAGAAGTTTAGAAGACAAATTAATGATACACAGATACAATCGGCATCGAAATCCATGGACTACGCACAATCGATATCGGATTCTCAATGAATATGAGGCTCCTGAAGGTGCCGAGAAAAAAATGGTGATTGATCAACTTAGGAGTATTGGTCCTTTAACTTTTGCAGAACTGAGAAGAGAATGCGGTTTACCTTTGAATGTGATGAGAAATGTCCTTAATCTACTCCAAGAAGAAGAAAAAGTTGCAAAGATAGTGGTAGTGGGGGCTACACGCCTATTTACATATTGCCTAAAGGAAGAAGTAGAGAATATAAAAAATACTAAAGAAAAAAGAAAAACACGTGTGATTTCATGGAGAGATCCTCTTCTTACTCATATTAGAAGAGAAATGTACTCTACTTATGGTGAAGCTTGGACTAATCCAATTGTTCACGGAGGAATGGTGAGCGGATATATGGAAGCGTGGGCTATGTCTGGACTTTTAGATGTCAGAGAAATTGTTTTGGATGAGCAAATAAGCATAGATGAATTTACCGAAGCCCTAGATGAATATGCTAGATACCAAGAAAATTTCCACAGTAATGTAATTAGAATTAAAGTATTTGCAGGTACAAAAATAACCGATTTAGAACCAAGTGTCATCTCACAATTTGAGCAAAATGGGTACCAAATTATTCGTGATTGGCTGATTAAAGGTCCTGTAATAAATCGCTCTTATCAGGAAAGAGATATTTCTGGTTATCTTTTATGGAGACAAAGAATAAATCCCGAAAGAAGGTTCAAAAGTGCATCTGAGGCATTTAGAGAGATGGGGGGTGTACGTTCGGAATACGAACTCTCTCTAAGAATTCAAGGAAGATTCTTCCATCCAAAGGATTATGGAAATGAAATGGAGTTGGTGCAGGGTGTTATGATTCCAGGATATTCTACGTATTGCACTGTGAGAGATGCGATTATTTATCGCGATGCTAGAAATGTTTCCCCAGAACCTGATGATAGAAGATTATTAGCTCTAGCTATTGATTCAAAAGGACTTCCAAGAGAAGAGTTGTACAGAAGAAGTGGGATGGATCCAGATTCGTTCAAATTATCTTTAGCTAGATTATACCAGTCATTAAACTTAGTAAGGACTACGCAAGGAAACTATAGAACTTTACCCGTTAATAGGATATATGAACCTGAAGAGGCAAAATTTAGAGTTGTGAAAAGACTGATCATGTCTTTTGGAATTGTATCTGCTGAAGGATTAGGAATGCTTCTCAAAGGGGAGATACCTATGTCTGAATTAAGACAAATTCTTTTGAGACTAGAGGGAGAGGAAGTTTTAGTGAAAGGTTTTTTGAAAGAGGGTAGTGAAACACTTTACTGGATAGTTAAGGACGATCTAAATCGAGTTAAAGGACACTTATTCCAAGGTAGTTTCGTCTTAAACCAAGCTGATAGATTAGCACACTACCTAAGTGAAGATGTTAAGCAAAAGTATGGTTTGGGCGCCTGCAACGTTATATTCAGTTCGACAAGAATGACTGGAGCATTTAAAATGTCTAAAAGAGGTAAAGATGTAATTATAACTGAATTTGTCGGAGATAATCATGAACGACATGTTATAGAAGCATGGTGTCGACAATGGAGATTAAACCTAGATTGGGAACTAAAAAGTGATGAAAAAGTGGAGATCTAAGAAAAAAAACGATAAACCTCATCTGGTAATTGTGAGTGAGTATTGAAAAATTGATCCTTAGATATAATGCCTTTCTCAAGAGATGACAAAGACTTACGAGGTACGGTTTTAGGACCCATAACTGCACCTGGCCTGTTTGGATCATCTAAATAATCTGTTTCTAACATGAAATTTGCATTTATCTCTGAACCGTATGCAATATTAGTAGAAGTGGAGATTAAAGACACTGTAATATCGTAAGGTTTCTCTATAGCACCAGGACCACCATAATGCTTAACAAGGCGAGATTTAGGGAAATTAACTCCGTCCGCGATTTTTGATAAATCTGACATAACCTCTGGAGTCCCAGATTCGGTGTGCAAGACTACTGCAGCTTCAACTTCTTTAGCTCGCCTCAAAGACTTTGAAAGTAAAGAATTCGCTGACTCCCAAATTGAGGGCTCGACTTCAAAATGAGGTCTACCCAATTCTCCCAAACCAACTATTACTTTCTCTTCAACTAGATTTATACAAAAATCAACTGCCTCAAGATAAATATCCGAAGCGTGTGTATTATCATAATGCTCAAGAAGTTTGATGAATTGAACTGGATGTGGGGCTGCAACTACTGCAACTTTAGCACCTACATCTCTAGCTCTCTTTGACAATTTAATAGTCGTTTCAACTTGCTTTTTGAAGTCCTCTATCTTTTTCCAAGAGGCGTATGGCTTATGGACTAAAACTAAACGCGTTCCACCAGCCCTAAGAAACTCCTTGACAGCTAACTCTTTCTTCCCGGATGGGTCTAGATGAAAATGATTATCTGTTATTTCCACATACAACTTAATTGCAATACTTTTATAGCATTTATGTAGCGCAAAATTTATATCGTCCTCTTGCTGGAAGATAATTCTACATGAACTTCAAAAGTTACTGCTTCACACTCCTCATGCTAGCCTGCGGAGGTCTTTTGCTTACCTCCACGAGTGCAGATAGTCCTGAATTTGATTTTAACTTTGACGAACCTGAGAGTGGAGAAGGAAACGTAATACTTAACAGCACAGTAGACATGAGCATCGAAATTCAAAACCTTATAACTGACCCAAAAGAATTCAGGCTTGATATTACTAATAAAGCTGAATACGAGGGTAAAGGTCTCAAGGCATGGTGGAGTCATGATGGACAAGCTAGTCAATCAACACAAGCAACTTCTTTAGATGGAATTGATGTTTCTGGTGAAGCTACTAGGAGCGGTGTAACTATTACTGTAAAAGCTGAAGATAATGCTCAGTATGGCACTTGGGATATTGATTTAAAATGTAAAGACAATGGTGATTCTAATCAGGATCACATAGAGTACTTAACATTGAAAATTAGTGTGGATGAATATTATGCTGTATCATTAGAAATTAGTGGAGAGGGAAGTACAGAAGGATCTGTTGATGCAGATGAAGATACTACATATCAAGTAAAAATCAACAACGAAGGTAACAAAGAAGATACTTTTAGTCTAACTCTTTCAAATAATGACTGGGAATCTGATTTAAGTGATAACTCCGTAACAATAGATGCATTTTCAAGTAAAACTGTAACACTAACTGTAGAAGCTGATAGTGATGCTAACTATGGAGAGAATGATGAGGTGACAATTACTGCGACCTCAACTGGTGATTCAAGTGAACAGGAAAATTTACAACTAACAACATACGTGAGGGAAGAATATGGGCTTAGATTATTATCAAATTCTGGAGAAAAGGTTAGTGGTGAACCTGGAGATACTATAACTTTTAATTTCAAACTTCTCAATAAATGGTCTGATTCTGTAAATTATGAAATTGAAAAGAAAGATTGGTACAGAGGGCAGATAGGAAACAGACCAGAGGGATGGACCTTCGTCGAAGGGACAGGAACTTTAGATGCTTTTGAGGAGCAAACTGCTGCAAATGTCAAGGTTACCATTTCATCTGATGCAGATGCTGGTGAGGTAGTAACAATTATCGTACAAGCTATTGCTAGCGATGAGTCTGGTGAAGGTACTGCTGTTGAATTGGAAATTCAAATATCTGTGGAAGGTGAATATGATTTAACTTTTTTAACACCTCAAGGTAGTGATATTCTATTAGAACCTGGTTTGACTTTCTGGATTTCTAAATATGTTCTCGTACAAAATCTAGCATCAGTTAGTGACCAAGTTACAATTGAAGCTGATTTCGAGATGGGAGGGGCTGAATGGGATGTTGAAAAACCAACAAAAGCAGTTACCATAAATTCAGGTGAACAAAAGGAAGTTTTCATATCTGTAAAACCTCCTAGTGAAGCTGCTGGAGATACTGCCATTCTAACGATAACTGCCAAATCTGGTGGAGACCCTACCATTTCAAAAGAAATCACAATTACATTTAATGTAGCTACTGGATCAAGTACGACTGGTCCTGAAACTGAAGAACTGGGAGAGGAAAGTGATTTTCCAGTTGATCCAATTTGGATAGTGTCAATTGTATTAATCATTGGTCTGGGAAGCTCCGCAGCTTTCTTGTTAAACCAAAGAGCAAAAGGTGCATTTGGAGCTGCAGACGATTCTGTAGACGACTTTAGCGACGAATGGGCTGGAATGGAAAACTCTGGAGCTGCTGTTCCGCAACAAATGGCTCCACCTCCACCAGCACAACCTGCTGCCCCTCCACCGCCACAGCCTGCTGCCCCTCCACCGCCACAGCCTGCTGCTGCACCCCCTCAACCTACTGCACCACCAAGCACCGCTGCAATCCCTCAACCTGCTGCGCCACCTGAACAGCCAACACCTGCACCACCTGTAGCTGCGCCATCTATCCTAACTGTAACTGTCCCTGATGGAGTCACTGCTGGTCAGCAAATACAAATAAAAGCACCAAGTGGTCAATTAGTGAATGTGAAAGTTCCAGAAGGTTGCGGCCCTGGATCTCAATTTAAGATACAAGTTTAAGCAGGCGTGGTCTAGTCTGGTATGACTAGGGGTTTCCAACCCCTCAACCTGGGTTCAAATCCCGGCGCCT
>JBJLBY010000023.1:0-8481 GCA_045567975.1 Candidatus Poseidoniales archaeon
CTCATAATACGCAAGGTCAAGCATTAATTGGAGATGACTTGGAACCTGAGTTTACAGTTGATGATGATAATCCTTGCTCAGATGTGTACCATGGTCCGAGAGATTTTTTCGACGATGATGGCGATTGTGACAGTGACCTTTGTGATACTCCACTAAGTATAGGTGATCAGAATACACAAAACGGAGTTGATGAAGACCCTCCTGATGCACTCCACTTTGATGATGATGGAGATGGAATGGTGGATGAAGATAGGGAAGGTGGTTTCAGTGAACCTGAAACCCAAGTTATAGAATATTTAACTTGGAGACTTGATATTTATGAAGATTATCCGCAGGATAAATATCTTGAAGATTATCAAAATGGTATAATCCGGAATAATTGGCCTGAAATGTTTGTAACTGCTCCAGATGGAGATTTTATTCGAAATTATAGGACTGAAAATCATGACATGAAACACAACATCATGAACTCTGTTTCATACCATTCTTATTCGGCACTGTACATTTGGCCTTGGGGATACAAAGATCAAGATCCTCCCCACGAATTATACATGGAAAATCAAGTTAAACCTCTAATGAATGTAACTGGATATGGAAATTGGAAAGATCAAGGAGGATACAAGGTATCTGGCGATATCAACGATTATCTGTATGGAATGCAGGGGTCATTTTCATATACTGTTGAGTTGAATTACGCTAACCAAGGAGGTCTTGAAGGCGGGTTCCATGCAGATCCCTTGCTCATTAGACCTACTGTGAGAATGCATCTACTCACGAACATTTACTTCATGGATGAATCTCCTAAAGCAAGAATCGGACAAATGATTACATCAGATACTGGTAATTTAGGAATAGCAACTATTAATTCTCCGGAAGAAACTATGATGCCAAAACTTACCATACTGTCTAATGAAGATGCTAAAGAAGTAGGATTTGGTTCAGATTCGCAAGTAGAATTTGATGAAAATAAACTTTACTCAAACGATAGAATTCCAGTAAAAGTAAAAGTTGAAAACGATCAATATTTACTCAAAGATTCACTACATCTCAAATACAGGAACGAAAAAATGCCTGAAGGAATCTGGGAAGAAGTTGTGATGACATGTATTGAAAATTGTGATACTAAAGATTATTCTAACTATAGCAACGCAGGAGGAGTCGTTGTTAGAGAGGCTGTTTACGAAGCAAGGATGGCTGAAACTGTTAATTCAATGGATGTACAATTTTATGCCGTTGGACAAGATTCAAGACTTGCATATGCCTTTGGAGGTGGCTTTGTTTACACGGGATACGGAAGCGCTGAACCTCTAGAAATTTTTGTGGATGACGTAGTAGGTTTTGGAAATCCAATTTTAGACTTCATTGGTGTCGCGATGATGATGGGAATAATGTATGGTGTTGTTTGGGGAGGACTATACAAAACTGTGGGAATTGCAACCGAAGCTGAAAAAAGAAAAAATGAGGGTGAGGCTGTAAACAAAATTCCTAGAAAAAAGGCTAAACCTCCTACTAAACCACCAAAAAAACCTAGTGAAAGAAGAATAGCGGCGATACCAAAAGGTGAATAAGACAATGACTGAGGAAAATCAACCTGAGCAATTTTCGTCAAGATTAGGATTGATCCTGACAACTATTGGAGCTGCTGTAGGTACCGGAAACATATGGAGATTCCCACGTGAAGCTGCAGCAAATGGTGGTGGAGCATTCATGATAGGATGGTTAATTTTCCTTTTTGCTTGGTCTATTCCTTTACTTATGGCTGAATTTGCTATAGGAAAGAAAACAAGACTCGGAACAGTAGGAGCTATGAGAGATATGGCTGGCCGTAATTTTACTTGGCTTGGAATTTGGATGATGTGGGTTGGGACTGCAGTAGGGTTCTACTATGCCGTTGTTATGGGATGGACAATTCGATACTTCTGGATTGCAATCTCAGGAGATATGAGTGATGCGAGTAACACTGCTGAAACTCAGGCCTTATGGGACAATTTCATTAGCTCTCCTGGAGAAGTTATTTTCTTCCAGTTAATAGCTGTTGGATTTTCCGCATTTATAGTATACAATGGAATTAGCGGTATTGAGAGGGCAAACAAAATTTTGATCCCTTGTCTCGTAGCTTTCCTTGTAGTCGCAATGATTTATCCATTTGTTTTGAATCCTTCCGGTGCAATCACTGGATTGAAATTCATGTTCATACCACAAGGTGAATATCTTTTCAAAGGAGAAACTTGGATTCGAGCCCTCACTCAATCGGCGTGGTCCACTTCAGCAGGATTTGGAATGGCAATTACTTATGCTGTAGCAATGAGAAAGAAAGAAGATATTGGATTAAATGCGTTCTTAACTGGCCTTGGTAATAATTCAGTCTCACTTATTGCTGGTGTAGCTGTATTAGGGACTGTATTCGCATTATCTGACTCTACCGCTGAAGGACTGGAAGCTGTAGAATCTGGATCTTCTGGTTTAACTTTTATCCATTTGACTGCTTTATTCGCTTCGATGGGGACTGCTGGATACATAATAGGAAGTATTTTCTTCTTAGCAATGGCATTTGCAGCTCTAACTTCAATGGTTTCAACACTTCAAGCTTGTGTTGTCAATTTTGTTGATATGGGCTGGGAAAGAAAAGAAGCTGTAAGGTACATCGCAGTTGCTGTAGCCATAGCTGGTATTCCATCTGCAATAAGTATAGAATTCCTCGATAATCAAGATTTTGTCTGGGGAACTGGACTGATTGTTTCAGGGTTAATGGTTGCTGTAGTAGTAATGAGATTTGGAGTCAGTGAATTTCGAAAGAATCTAATCAACACAGAATATGCTGATGTTCAGATTGGTAAGTGGTGGGAATATATTATCAAATATGTTTTCCCAATTGAGTTTGTAGCCGTATTTGGATTCTTCATATATGAAAAACTGCAAGACCAAAGTGAGTCACCAATAGATGGTATGGGTCTTGGATTATTCACAATAATTACTATGGTACTACAATGGCTCATAATCTTAGTACTTTTCATCTTTGTCCTTAACAACAAAGTTGCTGATAAAATAAAGAAAGGTCCTGTTTCAGATGGTAACTTTGATGATGATATTGAATGGGCAGAAAGCGTCTAAAGATTATTTCAAAAGCTGAGCTTTTGCTGCACTGAACTCATCAGAACTCAACATACCTCGGTCCTTTAATTCACCCAGCTTTCGAATCTTCTCAATTAAAACTTCTCTCTTGTCTTTGACTGCTGTAGTATCTTTTAGATTACTACCCCAATCATCCCTACGATCTGTGCGCTTCTGGAGACGAGATCCACATTTACCACATATCCTAAAATTTGCAGGAGCTCTAGCACCACATTTACCGCAAATAACATGAAAATCATCAGTCACTACCTCTCGGTGTGAGTATAAATCAGCCCTATCTTCCTCTCCAGGTGGAATCTCACTAAGAAATATGTCTGCTTGCCCATACTCATTAGGAAACCAATCTCTCCTAACTACTGAAAACGTATCTCCCTCTACTGTGTGATAATACAAATCCATACGACTAATGTTTCTATCTCTTGAGGATGTTTTGACTTCAAAATTTAAAATAATTTCATCTCCTGGATCAAGTTTATCTAATATTGTTTTTCCACGAGACTCCAAATTATCAAATGAAATTGTAACTGAACGAGCGACACCATTTCCTGAATTAATTATTGATACTTCAAGAGAGGTCCACTCATCCACAACAGAAGATGAAGATTGCAGAGAAGTCATCTCAAGAAACGGAAATTGAAAATCACTCGAAGCTTCAGGATTACTTTGGCTGGGTGTAGAATCTTTATTTGAAAGGAATAAATCATCAAGCATCTTTTCTTTATTTATGCTTGATTTTTTTCTCCTCTTTTTCTTAATACGGCGGATTTTTTTCTTTCCACCGAAATCTGTAAAGGAAATCTTGTCAGGCATTCAAAGACCGATATGCAGGGGGTAAATAACTCGCTCGCTAGTCTTTCTTGTCGTCTTCAACTTCTTCATAATCTACGTCTACAACATTGTCGTCATCATCACTAGATTCTGAAGACTCATTCTCAGCTTGATTTTTAGCCTGTTCCTCGGCAACTTGTTGATACGCCATTTCACCGATAGTCTGTGAAGCTTGTTGGAAATCACCTAGTGCTTTCTTCATAGCGTCCAAATCATCACCTTTCATAGCCTCTAACAGTTGCTCTTTAGATTCTTCAACCTTTGACTTAGTCTCATCATTAACCTTGTCTCCCAACTCAGTGATAGCTTTTTCTGTTGCATAGATAAAGGACTCTGCCTCATTACGCGTCTCCACCAATTCCCTTGCAGCTTTATCCTCTTCAGCATACTCTTCTGCTTCTTTGACCTTTTGGTCAATTTCATCATCACTTAAATTAGACTTAGAAGTAATCTCTATCTTTTGCTCATTATCTGTACCTAAATCCTTAGCACGAACATTCATAACTCCATTTCGGTCAATATCAAATGTTACCTCAATTTGAGGAACTCCACGAGGGGAAGGTGGAATGCCAACTAACTGGAATCTACCCAGAGTATCATTGTCTGCAGCCATAGTCCTCTCACCTTGAAGAACATGAATCTCAACAGCAGGTTGATTATCTGCCGCAGTAGAGAAAATCTTAGATTTGTTAGTGGGAATAGTCGTGTTTCTATCGATTAATGGAGTTAAGACTGCACCCTCTGTTTCAATACCTAACGTCAAAGGAGTGACATCCAATAAAACTATATCTTTGACATCACCTGCAAGAACACCAGCTTGGATAGCTGCACCCATCGCTACACATTGCATTGGATCAACTCCTCGCTCTGCCTTACGTCCTACAAATTTCTCGAAAGCCTCTTGGACTACTGGCATTCTAGTTGGACCTCCAACAAGAATTACTTTGTCGACTTGCCCTGGTTTCATTTTAGCATCTTTGAAAGCTTGTTTGATTGGTTTTTCACAACGCAATACTACTTTACCAACTATTTCTTCTAACTTAGCTCTTGTAAGATCGTGCTCAAGATGTTTAGGTCCACTGGAATCAGACCAAATATAAGGTAAATTAATAGTGGATTTCAATGTATTACTCAATTCAATTTTAGCTTTTTCAGCAGAATCTCTAAGTCTCTGTGTTGCAGCTTGATCATCGCGTAGATCAATGCCATTATCTTCTTTGAAAATATCTGCTAAATAATCTACTATTGCATCATCCATATCTGTGCCACCTAGTTTGTTATCACCTGATGTAGATATTACATCGAAAACTCCGTCATCCATCTCCATTATAGTTACATCGAATGTACCACCGCCTAAATCAAGGACTGCTACAGTATACTCTCCCTCCTTGTCAAGGCCATATGCTAAAGCTGCTGCTGTTGGTTCATTAATAATACGTTCAACTTTCAAACCTGCAATCTTTCCAGCATCTATTGTTGATTGCCTTTGGCCGTCATTAAAATAGGCTGGAACTGTTATGACTGCTTTCTCAATATCAACTCCTAAATGGGCCTCAGCATCTGCCTTAATTTTCTGCAAAATCATTGCAGAAATCTCTTCTGGTGAGTACTTCTTTTTCTTTATAGTAACACGATGTTTAGTACCCATGTGTCTCTTAATTCTCATTACTGTGTTTTGAGAATTAAGAACTGCTTGCCTTTTGGCAGGATCGCCAACTATACGGTCACCATCCTTAGTAAATGCTACTACTGATGGAAACATTTTGCCTCCAAAAGTAGAACCTTCTGCTGAAGGTATAATTACTGGCCTTCCACCTTCTAAATGCGCAGCTTCTGAATTTGTTGTACCCAGATCTATTCCAATTATTACTTCTTTTCCCATTTTACTCACCTTTCTCTTTTTTGTTTACTTTTTCAGCTTCTTTTGATACTACTACCTTTGCAGGGCGAAGCAACTCCCCCTCCAAAAGATATCCAGATTGAATAACATCAACAATTATGTTGGGTTTAACCTTATCACTCTCGATACTAGTCAAAGCCTCATGTAATCTAAAGTCAAACTGCTCATTGATAGGATTGAAACGTTCAACCTTCATGTTACTCATAAAAGATGTAACCATCTTTTGAATTTCTTTCATCCCATCAATTGAACTTTTTAAATCTGGATATTCATAATTGACTGCCGTTTCCATAGTATCTATTATTTCCAAAAATAATGAGAAAGCTTCTCCTTTAGTTCGAAGAACTTGTTGCTCCTTATCCCTATCGAGACGTTTACGGAAATTATCAAAATCTGCAACAGCCCTTAGGAATTTCTCATTTGTTTCTTCAATTTCTGCTTTCAACTGCTCAATTTCTTGTTCTGGAGTCAAGTCAGCAGATTGACCTTCATCCTCTTCTTTAGAACCATTTTTGGATTTTATTGACATCAGTTATGAACCTGAGGTTGTTAACCTCTAATTAAAAGGAAAAGGACTCTATATATAATTTCTCAATTACTTAAGTCCAAATCTTTCTCGAACCTCTGCCACTCTTTTTCTATAAACTTTAGGAAGTTGGTAACGTGCAATTTGCTCGACTTCAGTCCACCTCTTCTGAAATTCTTTCTTAGAATTAGTAGAAACTATCTCTTCAAAAAGATCCATGTAGTGCTTCGTTAACCAGAGATAATATGCAGAAAATGAAAAGATAATTAAACCAATTATTAGAACCCATATGTCATATTCTCCAAGAAAGTCTAAGATCGTTGTTGGAGCAATAGAGGAATCTGAATACCACTGGCCCATTGTTCCCAGGAAAACCATGAATGAGCTCAAAATAGTTCCAACAAGACTAACTGCAAGCATGTGCTCTTGCAAAAATGTATCAAACTGTTTTCTCAAATCTCTTGCCATAAGGCTATTCACAAATGGTTAAGTATAAAGATTACGGAAAAAAACAATAATATATCCTGCTGTGCCCTGAACATATGATGAAACTTGCTAGCCGAATGGATTTGTTAGGCAGTGAAACTGCGTTTGCAGTCTCTGCAGAAGCTGCAGCTTTAGCTGCCAAAGGAGTCAAAATCTATCCTTTCCATCTAGGTGATATTAACCTTCCAACTCCTGCTAGTGTTGTCTCTGCAGCCAATGAGGCAATCAAGAAAGGCAAAACAGGTTACTGCCCAGCTCCAGGAATACCTGAACTAAGAGAAGCCTTGGCAAAGGATGTTGGTGATGCAAGAGGCGTTAGCTACAATATAGATAATGTGTCGATCCAACCCGGTGGCAAACCTAGCATTGGGAAATACATTGCTGCAATGATGGAAAAAGGAGACATTGTTATGTATCCAAATCCTGGATATCCGATTTACGAATCTCAAATTGAATTCTACAAAGGTGTTGCTCATCCATACGGATACATCAATACAGATAATGGACTAAGAATGGATTTTGAAGCAATTGAAAATGGAATCAATAAAGGTGCTAAACATATATTCTACAATAATTACAACAATCCCACTGGAGCTTCGTCACCTGAAGATGAAATTAAGCGTTTAGCTAAATTAGTGATAGATAATGATATGTTCTTGATATCAGATGATGCCTATTTTGACACATTGTATGATGGAGAACCAAAATCAATAGCTAGCTTACCAGGAATGTATGAAAGAACGTTGACAATGTACACCTTTTCAAATAAGAAATTTGCTATGACTGGATGGAGATTAGGGGGAGCAATTGGACCTAAAAATATAATCGAACAAATTAATCGCTTAAATGTTAACATGGAATCATGTACAACACATTTCATACAACATGCTGGTGTTGCCGGCCTTAAAGCAAATAAAAGTGAAACTCAGGTCATCTTAGATGAATTGAAAGTTAGACGAGATGTCCTAATAAAAATATTGAATAGTATAGATGGTGTGGAAACTCATACTCCTGAAGCTGGATTCTATGTTTTTCCAAAGGTAACTGATTTGATGGGTCAAACAAATTTTAGTGACCCTGAGGAATTTAGAAAAACAGTATTGAATGAAACTGGAGTAAGCTTTTGTGGAAGACACCATTTTGGTAGACCTCTAGACAATGAAAGTGATTTCTACATTCGGTTAGCTTTTTCGGGTATAAATAAAGAAGAATTAATAGAAGGGATGCAAAAATTTAAATCCTGGATTGAAACGAGGCGAAAATAATGGCTCAAGCAATGTTTGGAGCTGGGTGCTTTTGGGGTGTTGAATATAACTTCTCTAAAGTCAAAGGTGTCAACGATGTTGTCTCGGGATACAGTGGCGGTAAAACTGAGAACCCAACGTATGAGCAGGTGTGCAGCAATACTACAGACCATGCTGAGGTAGTACTGATTGATTACGATTCTAATATAGTATCCTATGATACTTTACTAAATGTATTCTGGGAAAAACACGACCCTACTACGCTGAATCGACAAGGGCCTGACGTAGGGACTCAATATCGTTCAGCAATATTTTATTTCACTGAAGCTCAAAAGGAAATTGCAAAAAAGTCATTAGACTATTAT
>JBJLBY010000024.1:0-8438 GCA_045567975.1 Candidatus Poseidoniales archaeon
GGATACCAAGATCTCTGTTAGTAGACTTAGATAAAGTTCGGGTAGGCTTACAACCACTTAGTTTTTCTAGGACAGATTCAGCTTTACCGAGTCTTTCTCCAGCTTCGCCGACACCAATGTTCAACACTACTTTTGCGATTTTTAATTCACGCATTACGTTCATATTTTAACCTCCGGCAATGCAATCATAGCTTTCTTGTCTCCAACTATGAATGAATAATGTTTGACTGTCTGAAATCCATCATACATGACCAAATTTGGTTTTGGACTTCTAGTAATTTCTTGACTCTTAATCTTAGCAATAGAACCAACGTGACTTCCTCCAATAATCAGAGACTGCGCACCGTCTTTGAATTCTAAAACAGTTTTTACTTTACGAGCAGGTAAGGTTATCTGCAAGACATCGCCTGTCTTTACTTTCTTGTCATATAGTATGTTTGATCCATCATGTAAGTTTAGTTGTATTTTACCACCTTTCACGATGGTTTTGTTTTCAACTCTTAATAATTTCCATTTTGCTTCAGCAGGTTTGATTGGAACAAATTCAATTCTTCCATGATTATCTAACATTCCTCTGAAGTGTAATTTCACTAGAGGCAAGGAAATAACGTCCATAAGCCCTACAGGCGTTTTCGGAGTACGTACAACCTTTTGATCAATTAGAACATTATTGTCTGCAAGAATAATTCTTGCTTCACGACCATTATCACAGACTTTGAGATAGTCTCTTAGTATTGTTGAAATAGGAATTGCACCTTCTAAAGAGTGCTTACCTGGCATTGGTTTTGTAGTCCACTTACGTTCTTTTCTTGCTATATTCCAAGAACGCGGGGCAACTAGCCTCTTCATATGGCCACTACTCATTAGTTAGAATCCTCCAATCTTTCAATAAGTTCAGCTTTCTTCCCACTTACAGGAAGACCTTTTTCTTTCAAAGCATCTTTTAGTTCAGGAACAGTCATACTAGAATAGTCAACTTTTTCAGAAGCAGCTTCTACTTCACCCTCATCAGATTCTTCTTCGGCATCTACTTCTTGATTATCTTCATCTTTTTCCTCAGGAGTTCCTAAAGTTTCAGCTTCATATTCATCTTCAGCAGCTTCAAACTCAGATACAACCTCGTCAGTCCATTCGATTGATTCGTTTACACGAGTCAACAATTTTCTTCTTCTGATATCAGCCCAGTCTGGATTAATGATAACAACGTTAGAGGGGTCAATTGGCCTTTGAAGTTCAGTCCCGTCAGATTTAAAGTAAGTAAATCCTTCAACGTAAATTTTTCTTGCTTTACGATCAACTTTTGCCACTATAGTAGCAGACTTAGATTTTCCTTCTCCTCTTACAAGCATTACACGATCGCCTTTTCTTACAGACATAGATTTAGGGTACATGAACCCCTTTTCCATCTGGCGTTTTCGAAGGCCACGGTCAATTGGAGCGGCCATCTCACGATGTCTGCGGTGATAAGGTGCCGTATATCGGGCAAGTCTCTGTTTTCGTGGTTGTGTTGAACTCATATTATCATACGATAGTTGTTGCAGCAGCTGCAATACGAGGCCATCTTTCTGCAGCCTCTCTTGATACAGGACCTTTGATACCAGATCCTTTAGTTTCTCCCTGCTCATTCGTTAGAACGGCAGCATTATCTTCAAATTGAACCATAGTTCCGTCAGCCCTTCTGTAAGGCCTTCTGCAGCGAACTATCACTGCACGGACTAATTGGCGACGCATCTCTGGATTTCCTTTTTTGACAGAAGCAACAACCATGTCCCCAACGCCAGCGGCAGGCGATCTTCGGTGTACTCCTTTGTAATTTAAAACGGTGACAATTTCTACAGTCTTGGCACCACTATTATCGACACAGTCGAGTCTTGCACCTTGCGGCAATCCTCTCATTTGTCTGCCTGGAATTGCTCTCATGGGTCTCTCCTCTCAATTACTACAAAAGATTTTGTCTTGGATAGAGGCCTACATTCCATAATTGTAACAAGATCACCTTCCTGAGCGCCAACACTTACAGGGCTGTGAGCATTTAGTTTTGATGAACTGCGCGCATATCTCTCATACTTAGTGTCGTATTTCATTTTGTCAATTTGAACGACGACAGTTTTCTGAGCTTTTGCTTTCAATACAGTTCCCTTAAGAATCTGTCCTCTAACAGATAAAGTACCATAAAATGGATCATTGCGATCTCCATCCCAAGGATTTGAGGGGGCAGTCACATCGATGCCTATATCTCTAGGTTTCTTTTCACTCATGCTTTCACCTTTTTTATCCTGTCCTGTGGACGATATGCAATTTTATTTCCTAATAATTCACCCTTGTCAAACAAGAATGTTGCAGGTCGCTTGCTAATCATTTTTCGAATTCCGTTACAATCAATTGTAATTGTTTCACGAGTCTCATCAGTAACAACACCTGAAACTCCACAGATAGTAGGGTCACTGTGTTCAGTGATAGTCACATGTTCACCAATGAATTCATCTCTGCCGTCCATTTATTCTACCTCCGCAGGGAATCCCATATCTGCTAAAACATCCTTCACTTTCTTAGTGTGATCACCTTGAAGTTCAATTAATCCACCTTTGGATGTTCCGCCAGTTGCACATTTAGTTTTCAATTGCTTAGCAATATCACTAATGTCTACACTTTTTCCTAGTCCATTAATAACAGTCACCAGCTTTCCATAACGACGTTTCTCAACGTGAACTTTTACAGATTGTTGTTCTCTTACAATTTCTTCCATAGCGAGTAATTCTTTTGGAAGGCCAGTTAGAGGATCGATTTCAACCACGTACTTTCTCCTCTAGTTCTATTTCTCGCATTATAGTAGTTAATCTTGCAATTTGTTTCTTCAAAGCTCTCATTCGACCAGGAGAAGTTGGTTGACCCCCCATAGAAGCAACGCCTCTTTCGTTCATTAATTCAGAGCGTAGCTCTCTCAGACGTGATTCCCTCTCTTCGGGTTGCATTTCTCTTAGTTCAGCAGGCTTTTTCAGACTCATTTGTCCTTAGCCTCCTTCTTCTCATCTTTAGATTCTTTGGTCTCTTTTTCTGGAGCGGCTTCTTCAGCGTCATCTGTTTTTTCTTCGCCATCAGCCTCTTCTTCATTATCTTCAGTTTCAGGGACCAATGCAGGAGCAACTTCAATCTCATCAGGCAATTTAGCATCAGGTTTCATGATTGCTACTTTGACTCCAATTGTTCCAGGCTTTAGTTTTGCTTGAGCAAGACCTACATCCATTAATTCTAATGCAGTTTCACCACAGAATTTGATGTGGCCAGATAGGAACTTTTCAGTTCGGTGTCTTAGACCAGTTAATTTACCTGCAATTGTAATTTGACATCCTCTTGCTCCAGAGTCCATTATGCGTTGTAACATAGAGTTTCCAGCTCTTCTGTAATTCCATCCTCTTTCCAATGCATTAGCTACTTTTGCAGCCATAATTAATGGATTCAATGCAGAATTATTTACTTCTCCAGCTTCAACTTGTAAATTCTCATATCCGAACTTACGCTCTAGTGCCTCAGTAAGGCTCTGAATTTCACTACCCTTTCTTCCAATAACCAACCCTGGCCTTTCAGCAGCAATTCTAACGTGGGTTCCTAGAGGGGTTCTTTGTATTGATAATCCTCCGAAACCAGCCCTCTCAGTTCTCTTTTGAACATAGTGGTGAACTTGTACACGACGTACATTTTCTTTCAACATTTCTCTTACAATAGTCATTTAACTTCCTCCAAAACAACTTCTACATTCGCAGTTTCACGAAGTTTAGGAGTTGCGCGACCTCTTGCCCTTGGGAATCGAGATTCAAATGAACTTCCTCTAGAGGTAGCAATGTGAATAATTCTCCAGTTTTCAACATCAATATGTATATTTTCTCCATTGTTTCCAGCAGATTCAATAACTTTGAGGATTGCAGATGCAGTCTTTATAGGATATCTTCCCGAATGCATTCCTTTTCCTTTTCTGTGCCCTACTTTCCCATCATGTCTTTTGAATGGAACTGCTTGTTTCATTTCTATAACTCTATCCAAGTAGGCCTTTGCCTTTTCAAGTTCCATGCCCTTCAAAGCATGACAGACTTCTCTTGCAGCCTTAGGAGATACATTTAGTTCGTAACCTCTAGCAGCAGCGTGTACTTCAGGATCATACGGGAACGAGAAACCTTTCATAATATCACTTCAACGGCATGAATTTAGACGACTTAGTAGCGCCGACACCAGGTCCAGTGTGCGTAGGGGATGTCCTTGTAGGAGCTAATTCTCCGAGGTACAATCCAATCATTTCAGGCATAATATCTAGATTTACGAATTCTCTTCCGTTGTAAACTGAGAATTTTCTTCCTACAAATTGAGGAATTATAATCATTTCACGGCGATGTGTTCGCATAACTTTGTCTGGTTTTGCATTAGAATCATTAATTAATTTGGCTTGCTCTTTGCTAAGCCCTCTTTTGAAGGATCTTCTTTGTCTAGATGGTACGATTTCTATGAATTCATCAAAACTCAATTCCTTGAGTTTATCAATAGTCATTCCGCGGTAGGTGTATTCCTTCTTTCTGCGTACTTGAATACCTGCCTTTCTCTTTCTCTCTCTCCTTCTTGCAGCCTTTGGCGTTGCAAGACCCTTAGTTCTACGGGCCATTAGCGCTTACCTCCAGTTCGCTTTGCAGCAATATGTCCGACTTTACGGCCAGGTGGTGCATTTCTTGAAACGGTGGAATTGATACCGATCGTTTGCTTTCTTCCACTACCGTGTGGGTGATCAACAGCGTTCATTGCGACACCTCTGACTTTAGGCCATATCTTTGGTCGAGCTTTGTTACGATAGAAATTCTTACCAGCTTTTGCTATTGGTTTTTCACCTCTACCAGATCCTGCAACAGAACCAATTGTCGCTCTACACATATTGTCAAGAGTTTTTTGTGCCTTTGAAGGCAATCTAACAGTAGTTCTATTTCCATGTGAAACAATAGTTGCAGCTTCTCCAGCAGCTCTTGCTAATTTTCCACCATCTCCAGGCCTCATTTCAATGTTATAAATCTTAGTTCCTTCTGGTATAGAACCGATGTAAGAGGTATTTCCAGTAGAGATTTCAGCACCATGTCCAGTATTTACATCTTGGCCAATATGCATTCCATTATGCGCAATCATTGTGTAAGTTCCATCTTCACTTTCTATTTTTGCGACAGGTGCAGTTCTGCCAGGATCATGCATTAATTCAACAACTTTCCCAGAGGAAGCTTTGTTTCTTGGGTGGCGAGCTTCACCTTTGAAGCGATTGTCGGCAGCTTTGTAACGGTGGCCACGCCCGCGTCTCCTAGGTATTATTCTTTTTCCCATATTATCACAATATTCCTAATCTGTTGCTTAAATCTTCAGCAGAATGCCCTTCTGCGAGTTTAACAATTGCTAATTTACCTTCTTTGGTAATTCTGGTATTAACTTTACTAACTTCTACTTGGAAAAGTGCCCTAACGGCACCTTTAATATCCAATTTAGAAGCAGTTCTAGCTACATAAAATTCTAATTTGTTTTCTTCAAGCATATACAATGCTCTTTCTTTTGAACGTGGACTTAAGATTACTTTATGCTCACTCATAATCTTTCCTCCAAAGCTGAAACAGCAGCTTTACTGAAAACAACAAGTCTTCCAGGATCTCCACCAGGAGCTAATAATTCAGTGTTTAGATTATTTGTAGTTGTAACATCTACTCCAGAAAGATTTGTGAATGCTTTTTCAGAACCATTATTTTCTGAAAGAACAACTAATATTGATTTAGGAGTTCGATATCTTCTTCCACGTCTTTTACCTTTTCCAGCACGGATACCTCTACCTGAGATGGATCTCTCAATATCTTCATGAATTCCTAATCCATTAAGGAGCGAAATAGCTCGCTTGGTTATAGACTCACCTTCATGATCTTTAGAAAGACTTTCGATTTTGTTTTCTACAATATAAGGGAAGTGTAGCTTTTTCAGGAATGACATGTCCTCTTGCGTTAACGTAAGATTCTTGGGCAGTTGCAGCTAGAGCTGAACGGAATGCCTTTCTTCTTTCTTTAGCATTAATTTTCAAGTCCCATTGTTTTTCTACTTTAGGAGGGTGCGCACGCCTTCCACCAACTGTGTTAGGAGCTTGTGCACCACGTCCGCCACCGCCGTTCTTACGTGGAGTACGGGCCATACCTCTACCTTTTCCAGGCCAAGATACAGAGTGTCTAAATCCGGCACCTTTTGATGCACCGTAAGCTTGCCTACGATTTGCACGTGCAGCTCTGACAGCTCTTCGGATTAAATCTAATCTTATCGGTTCACTGAAAGCATCAGGTAAGGTTGCAGAACTCTTAGATTGCTTACCTTTAACAGAATAGATAGGAACTTTCATTCTATACACCTTGTTGGCTCTCTTGTGAGACCATTGTTATTTCTGGAGCAACTTTGGCGTTTGCTCTTGTTCCGTGGAATCTTACAGCTTTTCTGAATCGTATCAATCTCTTACTTGGACCAGGTAATGATCCATGTATCAAGGCATAAGATCCTCTGATTAAACCATAATTTAGGAAACCACCTTTTGGATTTATTTCGTCAGGATTGTCTCCAATTTTTAGAAGTCTTTTGTTGTATTCAGTTCGTTGATGATAACCAGTCTGTCCAGCTTGTGGAACTGTAGATACTACATATCCTGGACTGAAAGGCCCCAAGTTTCCAATCATTCTGCGGTGTTTTGAATTTTTGTGAGTCAATAGCTTGACACCCCAGCGTTTTACGTGTCCTTGGAATCCGTAACCAGTTGTGATAGCAACAGCATCCAACATTTCCCCATCTTCAGCAAAGTCTTTGACGGTAAATTCCTTACCGAGCATATCTTTTGAGAATTTAATTTGTTCTTCAATTGATCCTCCACCAATTCCCATTTCCATTATTTCAGGTTTCTTTTTTGGGATTCCAGTGACTAATTTGGGTTGTGTGTGAACTAGTAATCTTATTTCTTCAACATCGTCATCTTTCATTTTCTTCCAAGCTGCCTTAGCATCGTGGTCTTTTGGAAGTGGCAATTTACGTTCTAAATCGTCTTCAAATTTCTTATCCCAAGCTTCAGTTAAAGTTCGTAGACCATATGTGTCTTTTATGTAGCTTCTAACTCCAATAATTTTCATTGGAGGGACTTCTACAACAGTAACAGGCATTCGTATTTCTTGTCCAGCAGTGGTAGATTTCTTTCTGTAATCCACAGCCATAATGTGACTCATACCGACTTTGTATCCAGCAAATCCTAGAATTTTAGTATCATCACCATCGACAGCAGCCCAACTAGAGATATGTGGCGTTTCAGAGCGTGCTCTCTTACGAGGGCTGAAAGCCATAGATCCGCGGTTTGGTTTGTTGTGTTTTGGCATTTTACTATCTCTCCAGATATCGCTAACCGTCGCTAACGGAATCGAAATCAGGCGTAGTTTCCCACATGTTTCACATCGTACCGTGACGCCGTTTCTCGTCGAGAACAAGTGTCTCGAGAGGTGTAGGGATAATTGCCCTAAACGTCTGGTTGCGTGAATGTAGGGTCGCTCGCAGAAACGGACCCTATATAAGGACTGGCGTTAGCTTTCCTCGATAACAGGTTTGTTTTCTGAAGAATTCTTCACTTTGCTTTGAATTTCTTTTATTCCATACATTGCTCTAGTCACCCAATGGCGCTTCATGATTTCGAAGAACAACCAGCATCCTAGAGTAACGACAAGAGTGCCAACAATTAAAATCAAAAAATTAGAATATCCCTTACTCAAGAGAAGTATTAGTATTGCATAGACAATTGGTTGGTGAACAATATAGAAAGGATAGACTCCTTGATTTAGATATGCTAAATGTGGACTTGGTTTATTCAAGAATTTCGCACCCCAAGTAAATACAAATAAGCACCAGAACCAAGCATGAAAACTCGTTATGAAACATGAAATTAGTGTCATACTTGTATGATATTCAATTCCTAAATGTTTGTGATCGTCCCCAGCCCATCCTCCGCCAATGTAGGGCACACCACTCTTAGTTTCTTCAGATTTAATCCAAATGAATGCTAAACTAGAGATCAGAGTAGCAATCGTGATATGAATTCTTGAATTATCTATAAAGTCAAAATATTTTTCTTTGTCAATTATGAATAAATATCCAAATAAAAAAATAAATAAATACCAAAACCATTCGTAGCCAAAACCAATGGCTTCTCCCATTATTGGCTTGAATAAAATATCGGAAATAGATAGGATAATTGGCAGTATTAGCAGAGGCCCTAATCTGAAAGGTATTTTGAATACAGATCTTAGTAATCTTGCAGTTTTACCTTCAGGATAGTTTCTTACCAGATAGAAAATAGGAAGTAGGAATATAGAATACTGGAACAAACTCCATATGAACCATAAATGACCAAGAGAAATTAA
>JBJLBY010000025.1:0-8384 GCA_045567975.1 Candidatus Poseidoniales archaeon
ATCTTAGGTCTTGTAATGAATCTAAATCCTATCAAATTTGATGAGGACTTATATGGGAAATTGGATGGAGAATTGAGTGATAGAGAGACTATTCTCAGGAATTTTGGGGCGCAATTAAGATGTGCATGTGGTGCTTTGTTAATTGCAATTGGTATTGTTGCAATTTTAAATCGTGATTTACCGACTAATGACGCTGAGAATTTATTAGTTTCACTAGGACTTGGCTTCATACTCTTGATGGGGGTTATTGTTGCTGGATTTTACCGTAAATTTGTCGATATGATTGTTATTCCTCCGCTTGTTATTTTTAGTGTATTGAGTGCAATTTGTTTCTATGCTGGATTAATGTAAGTTCATGGTTTTACCACCCAAAGATCATCCACGATACAAGTCACTTTTAGCTCGAGAAAAATTAGTAGATGCTGCTGATGTAGTAGCTAAACAAGGATTAATTGCTCATGGAAGGGGGAAGCTTTTGATTATTTACTAGGTGAACAAACATGTTTGCCTGCTTTGAGTGCCATAAAAGCTGCGGTTTCAGCTTTACTCAAAGCCAAAAATCCAGTTATTTCTGTAAATGGAAATGTTGTTGCATTGGCTTCCAAAGAAGTTGCACGACTTTCTGAACTAAGTGGAGCCAAAGTAGAAATTAATTTGTTCCACCGAACGCCTGAAAGAGTCGAGGGATTAACTAAAATGATGAAGAAGGTAGGAATTGACGCGCTTGGTGAAAATGCTGATGACAAGATTCCAGGATTAAGCTCTGAAAGGGCAAAATGTTGTTCTGATGGGATTGGATCTGCAGATGTTGTTCTTGTTCCATTAGAAGATGGAGATCGTTGTGAAGCTCTGGTAAAAATGGGGAAAAAAGTAATTACTATTGATTTGAATCCACTATCAAGAACTGCTCAAACTGCCCACATAACTATAGTTGATGAATTAACTAGATGTTTGCCATTACTATCTGAGTTTATTGAAGAGAAAAAGGGAATAAACGATTTTGATAATAAACAATGCCTTTCTGATGTGCTAAAATTTATTGCTGAGAGAATAACTTAATGAGTGTTTTGAATATTTTGTTTGTAGGTAGTGATGATGTCGCTCGCTCCATTGCTAAAAAATCTGACTCAAGAGACGTCGATAATTATATTTACAAAGATTTGAAAGACGATGGGACTTTTTCAACAATTTCTATTCTACGACCGAATAATTATCCTGAGAAACCTAAGCCCTTTTTCACCTCATTAACCGTATCTGACTTCGGAATAATAGAAGTCAATAAAGTTGATGCTACGTTTGGAGAAGTTATTGTTTCGATGGCTTGTGCAGGAATAAATGACGGCTTAATTATTCTAAATCCCTCAAAAGGTGAATGGATAGATGATTCTCAAGTGAAAACTTTAGTTGAACAAGCTGGTCTTTCGGATTGGAAATTTATAGAAAATGACGGAGTAACTGTCAGGGAAAAATTAATTGAAGTTCTGAACCAAATTGAAGCTAAGGATGAAAATGGATTTGTTGTGGCTGTCGATCAAGCTTTTACAGTTAAGGGCGTTGGTTTAGTTGCAGTAGGACACGTTCAATCTGGAAGAGTGAGCAAACATGATGATGTTGTTTTCGCAGGTTCAGATGGAAATGCGATAGCTCGTTCATTACAAGTGATGGATTTAGATGTAGGGGTCGCAAATGTAGGAGATCGTGTTGGTTTAGCACTTAGAACTGCAGGTGATTTTAGAGAAGATATATTGGGCAAAGGGTCTATTTTAGCAGACTCAAAAGAACGATTCGATGTGCAATCAAAGTCTCAGTTTGAATTATCTAAGGCTGCATTTCAAAAGAATGATTTAACTATCGGTGATGTTGTTCATTTCTGTAGTGATTTGCAATTTAACGTTGGGCGTATCTCAAATATCGATAAAATTATTGATATTGAATGGGATTTACCTGTTGTTTTGAACAAAACTTCACAAAGAAATCCGCTGATTGTGCAATTAGAAGCTAAACCAAGAATTATGGGCTTTGGTAAATTCAAATAGTTTTATAGGCTGGTGGAGATAATTCTACGTGGTGTGGTGTGTTTAACAGACGTAATTTTAGATTGGTTGCTTTTGCTCTCACGCTTTATTTCTTCATAACAAATATTTTAATTGGTAATTATATTCTAAATGCCGGTACTTGGGGGGGTGGGCTTAAATTCCTTACAAATTGGAACTTATTACTCAATTTTATAATTGCTGGCTGTGCTCTTTTAAATGAGCGAGATTCGAAATTTACACAATATTATTTCTTGCTCCCTGCCTCGATGGTTCTTAACATCCTAGTATTTGCCCTATATTGGATCATCAAACTTCTGGGAGGATTTGGAGAGGCTCAAAGTGGTTGGACTATTTTCAACGTTCTCAAGGATTATTACATGCATTTCGGAACTTCCGTCTTCCTGTTCATTGAAGTCTTATTTTACTCAAAAGCATTTCAAAATTTGAAAAAAGAATATTCTGTATTTATGGTAATATTCATTGCATATATTATTTGGATGGAAGTCTTTCTTCAGCAGTATAATGATATTCCTTGTGGTACTGTGACTTGTGGATTTCCTTATTTGTTCTTGAATAATCTAAACTATGTTGGTAGAATTATTTTCTATCTCGTTGTCTGGATAATGGGTCACCTTTCTTGGATTGGCTGTAGAAAATTAGTTCATGGGCCTCAACCTAGCTCAGTCTAAGGTATTATTCACCTGGCAATCTATAGTCGCCTAGGTTAACTTTGACCATTTCATCCATTTCTTCTACAGTTATTAATGGAGTTATATTTCCATTAAATTTTCCTGACGCAGCAATGTTCAATGCCATTCCTGTTACTGTTGTGTGGTCTGGAAAATCCATAATGGCAAGAAAATCTGCGCTACCGTAGCTCCAATAATATGATTCTAATTTCCCACCTAGAGATTCTACAATTCTTTTTGTTTCGTCTCTCCTTGCCGTTCCTCCTTCTTTTAGAAGCCCTTTTACTCCTTCTGTAGTGTAACTTCCTGAATACATGAATTTTGACATAGAATATGAGTGAGATAGACTATATTTTAAATCTACGCGTCTTTCAGATTACCAATGAACGGCTTAGAGGGCATGAAGAAGTTGATTCCGCTTGTGGTAATCTTGATGATTTCTGGTTGTTTAGATGATGGTATTGAATTAATATCTGATGAAGAACCTATGGACGTTGAAACTCTAGGTTCATATTCTGTGGTTGCTCCAGTTGACACTGGAATTAATCCATATCACATTCATTTCCAAAAAAATGAAAGTCTGCCTCAATGGTTTTTAGATGACTTTGGAGTTACAATGACTTGTGATTTAACACAAAATGGAACTTGGGAAGAAAGAGTAGAGGCTGACCGTGAAACCTGTTGGAATTTAATTACTTACAATGACACAGTTTATTTCTCGGGTACGAGAATTATTGGGGCCATGGGAGAAGAAGGTTGGAGTGAAACTCCCATCTTAGATGATCCGAATGATGGTCACGGAACGGCCGTTACTGGTGCTGTGATTGATGCAAATCCTGATGCTGTTATTTTCTTCCTGGAAGGCTTTGATGGTGTCAGAAGGGCTGCTGAACACCCTATGGTCGATATCATAACAACTAGTTTTGGGCCAATTGGCTCAATTCCTGTATCTGGAATCGAAGATGATACAGAATATGCTGTTAATGAAATGGGAAAAATTCATACAGGTGCTTGTGATAATACCGCTTCGACGTGTGTCCAAGATGCCACCGGAGGACCTCCTTGGTCAATTGGTATTGCTGGATTCCAAGAAGATGGTGATAGAGGCAAAGTCATGCATTGCTCAGGTACTGCTCCAGACATAGTGGCTGACTGGACTCAATATTTACCAGATCATGATTCTATTGATGGATATCATGATACCTCTGGAACAAGTTTTGCAACTCCTAGAACTGCAGGGATTCTTTCCTTAGTGATTCAGGACTTGAGAAATCAAACTGGTGATTTGGGGTCTGGTGCACGTAATGGTAGTTTAGTCTACGGCGATAATTTTTCTATCACAAATTATGAAATTAGAAGAAGTATGGAAAAGGCATCATATTTCCCAGATGCTGCAGAATACGATCCTGGTGCAAATGAAGGTGCTTGCCAGACGGGAGTCCCCGTTTCTCCTGTAGCTCCATATACGCAAACTGGATGGGGGGTTGTTGATCCTACTATAACTGAAATGATTATTCAAGATTTAAATGGTAATTCTCCAATATCTGATAAAGATTTTGACTGTGAAACATACATGGATTCCATAATGGCTGCGAGAGTAGCATATTGGAGTTGAATTTTTAGTAAACTACATAAATTAGGCTTGGGTAAGACACCTATGAAAGAGATCGTGGTGAGCTCGATGGCTCCGGAACCAATCGGTCCTTATTCACAGGGTGTATCGTCTGGAGGATACGTTTTCCTCAGCGGCCAAGTTGGCCGTAAACATGATGCTACTGAATTAGAAAATGGTGTGGCTGCGCAAACACGTCAAGCCATTCTAAACCTGAAGGCCGTCTTAGCTGAAAAAAATCTGACTTTAGACAATGTTGTGAAAACTACTGTCTTTCTCTCAGATATGAATGATTTTGCAGAAATGAATGGTGTGTATGCAGAATTCTTTGGAGAAGATACTGCTCCAGCAAGATCAACTGTACAAGTTGCAGGGTTGCCTTTAGCGGCTGATATGGAGATTGAAGCGCTGGCTTCCTTAAAATAATGTACGTTATCAGTGGCTCAACGCACCAAAGATTAGGTGCATCTTTAGCAGAGGAAATGGATGCTGAGTTTTGTGGTGTTGTAAATCGTCATTTCCCGGATGGGGAAAGATACATTCGTGTTTTGATGGATGTTACAAATCAAGATGTTGTTGTCGTTCAGAATACATTTCCAGATAAGAAAATCGTAGAACTATTACTCATACTTCAAGCTGTTAAAGAAGCGAATGCAAAAACTGTTACTTGTGTAATTCCTTACATGGGGTATTCTAGACAAGAAAGAGTGTTCCAATCTGGAGAAGCTAGATCTGCAAAAGCTATTGCTAGTGTAATTGGTAGTATGTGTGATCGTGTCTTTACCATAAATGTACATACTCCAGCAATTTTAGATTTCTTTGGATGTGAAGCGAAAGATATCAATGGATCTAGAGAAGTTGTAAGGTACTTGAAGGGATTCAAACCAGACATGGTTGTAGCTCCTGATGAGGGATCTAAAGATAGATGTACTTTAGCTGCAAATATGTTGAAAGTGCCAGTTCATGTAATGAAAAAGGTTAGAATTGATGGGCGCACTGTGGAAACTTCATCCGGTCAAGTTGATGTAAAGGGCTGCACTGCTGTAATCTTAGACGATATTATTTCTACTGGAGGAACTATTGCGACTGCTGCAAACATACTTCGAGAGGGTGGTGCTGAGAGAGTTCTAGCTGCCTGCACACATGGACTGTTCATTGAGGATGCAGCAAACAGATTGCGTGTTTGTGACGATATTCTTAGCTCAGATACTTTAGAAGGAGTTTACACCAGATTCTCTGTAGCTCCAGCAATTGCTGATTCACTGTAATGTTTTGGAAAGGGCCAGTATTCACAAAGAATGGTTTTGTAGATCAAACTATTGATTTGCAAACCTGTGCCGTTTCTGATGGTTTTGAGGATGAGGCTGATGGGATTTTAGTACCTTTATTTCGAAATTGTCATACTCACTTGGGAGATACGCTTGCCAGAGACTGTATGCCTCCTAACTTGTCTTTAGCTGAATTAGTGGGGCCTTCTGGTTGGAAACATAAATGGTTAGAAGATAATGATGTTGGAAAATCTATAATCGCTGGCTTCAAAGAAATTATAAACTCAGGAACGGGATTAGTTATGGATTTTAGAGAAGGTGGAATTGAAGGATTGAAGCTTCTTGATGATATCGAATACCCTGGAACTCTAATTGCACTAGGTCGGCCTGCTGGCGATGAGCAATTACCTGGAAATCATGCTGGAATCAGTAGTTTAGTCGATGTGGAGAATTCTATAGATTTGGCTTCCCAGGCCAGAGAAAAAAACGGGTTTGTTGGGATTCATCATTCTGAAAATGAAAGAGAAGATATTGATGCTGTTATTGATTTGAAACCAGATTTCTTGGTTCACATGTGCCATGCTTCTGATTCTGATTTACAAAAAATAAGAGATGCAGGAATAAGTGTCGTTGTCTGCCCTAGAAGTAACAACTATTTTGGTAATGAGCCCCCTCTGGAAAAGATGGTTGAATTGAGCATCGATCTTGGTTTTGGAACTGACAATGGAATGTTATGTACTTCTAATATATTAGATGAGATTAGATTTGTTAGAGAAAATTTTCAAAATTTAGAATTGAAAACTATACTTAGTATTGCTTGTTTTGGCCTTACTGATATGTTTAATAAGGACGCAACCTCAACTTACTCTAATCTAGAACAAAGTGGTTGGGTCCTGCTGTCGAAGGTGGAAGAAGACAACTACGAGTCTGTCTTCAATCCAAATACTGAAATTCTAGGTATTCGCTGGAGAAATTAAATGGATTTCCAAAAAGTGATTGCCGTTGCCACCCGTAGAGGTGTCTTTCAGCCTGCTTTCGAGGCTTATGGGGGGCTCGCAGGATTCATTGACTATGGTCCAGTAGGTGTAAGGATGCGAAGGCGCATTCTAGAAGTGTGGAGAGCCCATTACGTAATTAATGCTGGTTGCTTAGAATTAGATGGGGCATTAATTGGTCCTGAAACTTTGTTTCAAGCTTCTGGACATCTGGGAGAATTCGATGATGCATTGGTTAACTGTGATGATTGTAAGAAGCAATTTCGCGCAGATCATTTAGTAGACGATGGTGAAGAAATGTCAAGGGAGGATTTGGCTAAGGCCGTTTCTGGAATGGCATGTCCTAGTTGTGGGGCTCCTTTATCTGAAATGAGTTCTTTCAATCTTATGTTTTCGACTGGGGTTGGAGCTGGTAAAGGATCGCCAGGATATCTAAGGCCTGAAACTGCTCAAAGCATATTTCTCGCATTCCCTTGGCTTTTGAGGCAGAATAGGGGAAAATTACCATTTGCGGCAGCCCAAATTGGAAGGTCTTTCAGAAATGAAATTTCACCTCGTCAAGGCCCTCTAAGGATGAGAGAATTTACCCAAATGGAAGTCGAACACTTCTTTTTGCCAAACAATGAACCTTCATTATCTAATGATTTAAGAGAGGTGTCAATTGTTTTACTTGATTCCAGCGGAAAAGAAACTTCAACTACTGTTGGGAAGGCATTCGATGCTCAAATCATTAACTCTTCACTAGTTGCTTGTCATCTAGCTAGAGCGCAGCATTTCCTAACAACTATAGGTATTCCAAGCGACAAACTGAGATTCCGTCAGCACGGCTCAAATGAAATGGCTCACTACTCTAGTGATTGTTGGGACGGTGAAATCAAGACTTCTTTAGGTTGGGTTGAAGTTGTTGGTGTTGCTCATAGAGGTGATTACGACCTTTCTGCGCACGGTAACGCATCATCTAAGGAATTTCGAGTGCCTGTACCTGGTACTGAAAAGGAAACTGAAGTGTGGGTTCCTGATATTGGAAAATTAGGAAAAGAATTCAAAGGCAATGCAAAAATTATTTTAGAAGCGATTAAAGATTCCGATCTTAAACCTGGATTTTCAGTCGATGTTAATGGAAGTAATGTAGAATTGACTTCTGACTATATGACACTAAAGATTGAAAGAAGAAGTAAAATGGTCTACGCTAATGTTGTAGAACCCTCGTTCGGTTTGGATCGAATACTTTATTGTTTATTAGAAAGTTCATGGAAAAATAATGGAGAAAGAGAATGGATTTCATTGCCCCAAGAAACTTCACCATATGACTTACTTGTTGCTCCTTTGATGACAAAAGATGGGTTAGATGACAAAGCTCATGAGATAATGAAGTCTGCAATTGATATTGGGGTGGATGCATATTATGATGAAGCTGGATCTATTGGTAGAAGATATGCTAGAGCTGATGAAATAGGAATTTTCTTCTCAATGACTGTCGATCATCAAACTTTAGAAGATGGAACTGTAACTTTGAGAGAAAGAGATTCTAAAGACCAAAATCGCCTTTCTATTGAAGATGCGTTGAACAAAGTCGGGAGATAATGTCTGCTACCTTTGTTCATATTTTAGCTTTAATTTATGGAATTCCATTCATTCTGGTTGGTATCGAACATTTTAGAGAACCTCAGAAATTTGTTGATATTGTTCCTTCATATCTTCCATTCCCTCTATTTTTAGTCTACTTAACGGGAGTTATGGAGATTGCAGGAGGGCTGGGCATTATCTATCCAGAGACAAGGGAA
>JBJLBY010000026.1:0-7964 GCA_045567975.1 Candidatus Poseidoniales archaeon
ATTCAAATCACCAACATATTCTTCTTTTGTTGGACTATTTGCAGGAGACATTATCCATCCAACATGAGCCCAAAAGAATCCTTTGAGTGTGGGAGTATGTGGATCCTCAATTTCATCAGTATATTTGTGATGGTGTCTATGATGAGATGCCCACCAAATAGGTCCCATCTGAGCTGAACAAGTTGCAAGGTAAGCTAGAATAAATTGGAAAACTCTGCCAGTTTTGAATGTTTTATGTGAGAAGTATCGGTGAAATCCAGCAGTGATTGCGAACATACGAATGAAGTACATTAATAAAACCATAAATAAAGCAAAAGATGAGGGATAGATTGTTAAGGCATAAAGTGCTCCAATGTGTACAGAAAGGAAAGGCAAACTCACAATTAGTGATAATTTTTCTCCAGGTAACCTATTTTCGTAAGCTTCAAGCACTTGCTTTGCCTCCTTTTAGAACAATTTGTACGTCATCAATAGTATTATTCGCAAATCCAGCTTCACAATAACTGAAGTAATAGTTCCATAAATTGATAAAGTATTGATCGAATCCTAACTTCTTTATGTCTTCGATATTTTCATTGAAATTCTTATTCCATAAATTGAGAGTAGTTGCATAATGTGGCCCAATTCTTTCTAAATCTTCTACTTCCATTCCAGTCAAATTTACGGATTTCTTCATAGCAGCTACAGACGGAAGTAAGCTACCGGGAAATATAAATTTCTGAATAAAATCACATCCTTTTCGATAGATATCATAATTTTCATCAGGGTAGGTGATAGCTTGTATAACTGCTCTACCACCAGGTTTCATCAATTTCTCTATTTTTGCAAAGTAAGGATTGAATAAATCAAATCCAATAGCCTCAATCATCTCAACAGATACGATTTTGTCATAAGCTCCATCCATTTTTCTGAAATCCATTAATTCAATATTGATATTATCTTCTAGGTTCTCTTCTTTGATTAATTTTTTAACATATGTGTATTGTCTTTCTGATAGTGTAATCGTAGTAACTTTACATCCAGTTCTATCAACAGCTCTTTTAGCTAGGGCACCCCAACCAGATCCTATTTCGAGAAGATGATCTCCAGCTTGAAGATTTACTTTATCTAAAATTTTATCTATTTTATTAATTTGGGCCTGATAAAGAGAATCATTTTTATTTTCAAAGAAACCACATGAATAGGTCATAGTTTCATCAAGGAAAGTCATGAACATTTCATTACTCAAATCATAGTGTTCCTGAATATTTTTCTTGCTTCCAGAAAGTGTATTTCTCCTTCTCCAATGACCAATTCTTGCAAAAATTTTTGCCATGAAACTCCAACCAACATCTAGTCCAGATAATTTTTCTTTGTTCAAAATTAGAATAGTAATTAGATTTGTTAGATTATCAGTAAACCATTCACTTTTTGCATAAGATTCAGCAAATCCTAAGTCTCCCCCTAGTAAGGTTCTTCTGTAGAATCGTGGAGAAACTACCTCAATAGTTGCTTTAGGTTCACCATTACCAAATGTTTTTGAAAAATCATCATTCACAGTTATGCTACCTATTTCTATTTTATCCAGAAATTTAATCAAATTTTTCTTGTAGAAACTAACTAGCATCATATCATATTTAGGGCAGGAGAAATATAATTAAGCATATCTTTTGGTCAATAATGCATAAAATTCAAGCCTTCTTGATTTCATTTATTTTTTTGTTTTCAGGTTGCTTAAATTCGGCAGTGTCTGATGAGAATGACATATCACAATATGAATGGTGGGAAGTTCCTCTTGAAAAGAGACATTTAATGGACCTTAATTTTTCTTCATGGCGCTCTACACTTCCTGAACAAGGGAATTATGATTGGACAGGTCCTTCAGAGTATTATGTAGAGGTCGACCTTCCAGCCTCTGAGCAAGATGCCGGCTATCCTGAACCTGCAGTGATGCATGTCGCACTTTGGATGCCTAATGTACCAGAAGGAACTTTAGTTCCTGTAATTGCTACGATACATCCATATTACGAATTTGCAGGATCAAATCCCAATACAATCCCGGATTTGGGAATTGGGCAATGGGTTTTGGAAGAATTTGTCCCTCATGGTTATGCTTTAGCACAAATCTCAACCTTTGGTTCTGGTAAATCAACACATTGTCAAGATGTTAAAGGTTTAGGAGAACAAATTGGAATTCAGGCTGCAGTTGATTGGTTGGGTAAGCAACCCTGGTCTAATGGTAATGTTGGTTTGATGGGTAAATCCTATGCAGGAACAACCAATTGGGAGGCTGCTCAAAATCCGTCCCCTCATTTGAAGACAATTGTTCCAATTTCAGGTTCAATAGGAGTTAGGGAGATGTTTTACAGGAATGGTTCTAGCGAGTCTAGAGCTATGCTTTACGACGCATTATACGAGGGTGCTACTGCAGGAGCTACTACAGACGATATGCGAATGTGTAGCGATGATCTCATAGGCCCTGCGAGCCCTTGGACAACATATGCTCTTGCAGAATACGGGGGCGATCAATGGAATGATTATTGGGAAGAAAGGTATCATTTGCAAGATGTGATTGATAATTATAATGGTAGCGTCTACATAGTATGGGGTCTTCAAGATTGGAATGTAGATCCTTATCATGCATTTCCAACCTACAAGATGCTTAGAGATGCCGGACTAAATGTCAAAGGTATTATGGGCCAATGGGGTCATAATTATCCAGATCAACCTAATGTACATGAAAATATGAGCAGTGGTTACGGAGCTGAAGCTTTTCCTAAAGTAACTAGGATGGATTGGTCAATAGAACTCTACAATTGGTTTAATTATTATCTCAAAGGTATAGGTCCAGAGCCAGAAGCCCAAGTTCAAATACAGAGAAATGATGGTGAGTGGCATGTTGAGGAAACTTGGCCATCTTCAGATATCGAATGGGTCACTCACGATATATCCTCTTGGGGTTCTCTTGGTACAGTATCGTCCACCTCATCTATAACTTTGACAAGTGAACCATTAGAAGCAGATTATCACATATCTGGCCTACCGACCTTTCATGCAAATGTAAGAGCTAACTCATGTAATGGTGGACAGTTATTCGTAACGATGCTAGATGGTACAACAGGGCTGAGATTGGGCCATGCAACAATGGATTTGCGATACAGAGATGGAGGTCATGAAGCCAAATCAGTTACTCCTTTTTCCTCATATGTTATGAAGATGGAATTTAATCCAATGGATGTTATAATTTCTGAGGGCAGTACAATCCAATTAGAAATTGCAGAGTCTGGGGAAGATTATCTTCCTTCCACCTGTTCTTCAGCGGGAATTTCACTTATTGATGATGTGCAACCACTATCATTACCTTTAGTTGAAAGAGGCGATGATGATAGCCGTTGGTTTGACGTTCCTCCTTGGTGGGATTACCAAGAAGAAGAATAAAAACCATAAATATTATATGTACGCAGGTAGAATCTAGTAAGCCCCGGCTGTCGGAGAGAGTCTATTTCATTTTCCCTCATATTCCACCCCGGGGCAACTTGATACTATGTCAGTTTTATCAATTGAGAAGGCAAAAGCGACTCTCTCACAGTTTACTTTAGTTGATAGAGAAACAATGGTCGATGACTTAATTCTTGGATCTAGGAGATACTCAAAATTTGTCAACGAATTTTGGACTGCCAAACAGAGGCAATCAAATTCTATACATGAAATTTCATATCGGGCTTGTTACAAACCAGAATTGCCTAATTTCTTTATTGATATTTTTACGAAAGAAGGAGATGTAGTTTACGATCCGTTTGCAGGTAGAGGTACTACTCTCGTTGAAGCAGCTCTCATGAATCGTAAAATAATTGCTAATGATGTTAATCCATTAAGTAAAATATTGACATTACCTCGCCTTGTAATCCCTACAATAAATGATATTCAAGGACGTCTAGATCAGATTAAATTTAATGGCCAAAGAGCAGACATAGATTTGTCAATGTTTTTCCATACTGATACAGAATCAGAAATAGTTTCACTAAAAAACAACTTAGATCAGAATCCAGTAGATAATTGGATTAGAATGGTTTCCACCAATCGTTTGACTGGACATTCGGCAGGTTTCTTTTCAGGTTATACTTTGCCCCCAAATCAAGCTGCTAGCCAACGTCGACAAAAATTAATTAACAAGAGATTAGGGATAGTACCTTCCTACAAGAATACTAAGGAGATAATAATTAAGAAATCAAAGAGTCTCATGAGGAATATTGATTCTGAGTTATCTAATAGATTAAAGAGTATCTCTTCTACAGCAATCTTCTCTAGCCTAGATTCTAGGAAAACGAGCCATATTTGTTCAGATTCAGTTCATTTAACAGTTACTTCTCCTCCATTCTTGAATATTGTGAGATATGCAGAGGATAACTGGCTTAGATCTTGGTTCAATGGCATTGACGCTTCAAAAGTAGAGTCGATGATATCTTCATGTCGTACTGTAAATAAATGGTCAAAAGTTATGTCTGGAGTTTTTAGTGAATTATATCGTGTTACAGTTCCAGGTGGATGGGTTGCTTTTGAAGTTGGTGAAGTAAATAATGGAAAAATAAAATTGGATGAGCATGTAATACCTTTGGGTTTAGCCTCAGGTTTTGTTTGTGCTGGCGTCATGGTTAATTCTCAAGATTTCACAAAAACATCTAATATATGGGGTGTAGATAACATGAAGATAGGAACTAACACAAACCGCATAGTTTTATTTCAGAAATCTAAATAAAGGAGCATATCATCTAAAAATAATGAATAAACTGGCAGTTCTAATATCTATTTTTATGCTGAACATTTCATTTTCAGGATGCCTAGAGGCAGAGGATAATAGAGTAGTAATAGAAGAACCTGGCCTTTTTGATTTTGATCAGGATATTCCGGAAACTACTTGGTATCATTATTCAGGTGGAATCAATGCAATAGGCAATGAATCGCTAAATGTTAATTTATCAGGAAATAATATGCCATTTTGGACACAGGGCAGTTACTATAGCATAGGTATGACGACATTTGAGCCTACAATGGGCATTACATCTAATGACAATTTATACATGTCAAGTTATGGCAATGGACCTGCAGGTTCAACAGCAATTGTACAGTGTTCAGGTCTTATTGAAATGGCAAACTTATCGGATTATAATTGTATGAATGTTTATGATCCAATCTCTCCAGTTCCAAATAGTAATGATCCTTATGTTTATGTCGATAAATGGACTGATAGAATAATGAAATTTGACATGCATGCTCTAGCAGGTATGACTGTTGAATGGTCAGATAATGACGGGTCTTCTTGGTCTCCACCAACATTTGCTACATCGTATTCGGTTCAAGACCATCAAACAATTGGATCTTCCCCTTATCCAGCTTTTGGCCACCCGACTACATGGGTTTTCTGTGTTAATGGGAACTGGGCTGCCCCTCTTTGCTCAACGAGCTTTGACGGAGGATTAATCTGGAGTCCTGAAGTTCCAGGTGCGCCTTTGGATTGTAACAGTGGAGGATTAACTGCACACATAGAAGGGGCGGCTGATGGTAATTTTTACAGAGGGAACGTAGGCTGTGATGGTAATGGTTATTCAATTTATCGAAGTACAGATGGAGGATTTACTTGGACAGAACATCCCCTCCCTACTGAGGAATCAGGTACAGCTGATACTTGGAACTTTGAAGAGGCTCAAGTGGCTATAGATGATGAAAATAATGTTCATGCAATGTGGATGGGTATTGACAATATGCCATACTATGCATATTCTAGAGATGAAGGAAATACATGGAGCGATGCTATGATGATAGCACCACCAATTGGGCTTGTTGGTACTGGATTTCCAGTAGTCACAGCAGGTTCCGAAGGGCGCGTAGCTTTTGGTTATGTTGGAGATATAGGTAATCAGACTTGGCACGGATACATGACTATTCTTACCGATGCTTTTTCAGATAATCCCCTTTTCACGACAGTACAAATTAACCAACCTGATGATCCACTAGATAGTAGTGATGCATATCCAGAGGGTTGTGGTTACGAAAGATGTGGAGGCCTAGGTGATTTCTTGGATATGGGTGTTGACCAATATGGAAGGCCATGGTTCAGTCTGGCGAACAATGATGCTGGAGAGATAGGAATCTTTGCAACTATTACAGATGGTCCAACCCTTAGAGGTGACTTAGGTCAGTTAAATCCTATGCCTCTGGGTGGCACATTAACACTTTAGAAAAATCACATGAGAAAAGCAGTTGATGTTTTTGGGGAATGGGCTACTAAAGGAAAAGATGAAGGTATGGAGAAGTCACATTCTATTCCTGTAAATGAGATGCTTGATTTTGCTTTAGGAGAAATTAATGATGAGGGGAAATCTTTTGATTTCTTAGATTTAGGTTGTGGTAATGGCTGGGTTGTGAGGCAGTTGGCACAGCATTCTCTATGCAGAAAGGCATTTGGCATAGATGGAGCTCCTGAGATGATAGCAAATGCTGAGGATAGAGAAGATAATGCTGAATATATTTTAGCAGATTTAAATAAATATGATTCTAGTGTAAAATACGATTTAATACATTCAATGGAAGTTCTTTACTATTTAGAAAATCCATTCATTCTAATTGAAAAGATTGCAAATTCATGGCTTAATCTGCATGGTCGTTTGATAGTTGGAGTAGATCATTATCATGAAAATGAAAGCTCACATTCATGGCAAGAAAAAGTTGGTACACGAATGTTAATGTTTAAGGAAGAAGAATGGATTGAAGCCTTTACAAATTCAGGTTTGAGCCAAGTGGAGAGTTGGCGTGCAAACAAGGGTGATGATTGGGAAGGAACTTTAGTTATAACTGGTAGGAAAATTTAGTTATCAGTTAAAGTATCTTCAATATATTTTATAATTTCAGATGCAACATCCTTCTCTGTGGTCTTTTCAATACCTTCAAGACCTGGTGACGAGTTAACTTCTATGACTAATAGCCCTTCGTTCGATCTAATCATATCAACTCCTGCTACAGACAGTCCTAATGTTTTTGTAGCCTCTACAGCCATCATTTTTTCTTTTCGAGAAAGCTCTATTTTCTTAGCTGCAGCACCAAGATGTAAATTAGCTCTAAATTCTCCATCTGGAGCTTCTCTTTCCATAGAGCCTACAACTTTTTCTCCAACAACAAATGCTCTGATGTCTTTACCATTAGCTTCTTTGATAAATTCTTGAACCAAAATATTCGCTTTCAATTGTCTAAATGCGCTCAATACACTTCCAGCAGCTTTCTTAGTCTCAGCTAAAACGACTCCTTTTCCCTGCGTTCCTTCTAATAATTTCATTACTAGTGGAGTTCCTTTCATGGTTTCTATCATCCCATCAATATCATCAGAATGGTTTGCAAAGCCAGTAACAGGCATTCCAATACCTTCTCTAGCTAAAATTTGTAATGATCTTAGTTTGTCACGTGATCTGGCTATAGCCTCAGACTCATTAACAGAAAAAATTTCCCCCATTTCGAATTGTCTTACTACTGCAGCACCGTAGAATGTATAACTAGCTCCAATTCTTGGAATAATTGCATCATATGACGTTAATTTTTCACCTTTATAGATAACTGTCGGCTTTCTAGAAGTTATGTTCATGTAGCATCTTAGGTAGTCTATAACTCTTACCTCATGTCCCCTTTTTTGTGCAGCTTCCACCAATCTTCTTGTAGAGTAAAGGCTAGGTTTTCTTGATAATACCAGTATTCTCATTTTCTTATTTTTTTTACCCCACAATGTAAGACCTCCCAGCATCAATTATAAACTTTTTTTTGATAGCGATTCTTCCAATAAGCATATCATATGTCATCTTAGATCTTTGGGTTAATGTAAGTTCTGTATTTATTTTATGTTTCCCTATTAAGATTTTTGTCTTTATTACAGGTCGAAATTCAGTTTCTCCACTAGAATTTCTAACTTTTCTCCATTCTTTAAGTTTTGCAATTACGTGTTT
>JBJLBY010000027.1:0-7952 GCA_045567975.1 Candidatus Poseidoniales archaeon
GACAATGTTTTCAAGTTCATACCATATACAAATATCCTTAGCCACATGATTATAGGTATGGCAATCATCATCGTAAACATCATAGGTCTCATTTGATTTGACATTAATTCACCTTGAAGTAGCATGACTTGAGGTTGCATAGCCATCAATTTTCTCATTCTAGCCTCATTACCAGTCCTTCTAGCCTCTCCCATCTCTTTATTGTATGCGGCCATTTTGTTTTGTAATTCAGCCATTCTAATCCAATCAATTAAGAAATGTCTAATGATTGTTGTGAAGGAAATCATTGTTACACCAGCAAACAAAAATGTCAAGGTAGGATATTCATGTTCAAATCCAATTCGAGGCTCCAAAATATTTCCTGCAAAGATCCCCATCCCATCTCTAATGTCTTCATTCATAATAATGTAAAGCATGAATAACATGGTAAGCAACATTCCTCCCATTGGAGGTGGTTGTACAGCTTCCTGAGGCTCGATTTCGTCTTTGCTCATTTTCCTAGAATTTTCCTAAATTGTTCCACTGCAATATCTACTTGATTATCATGATTTTCTACAATTGCTACAGTTGATCCAGTCATAACAGCAGCTACAGCAGCATATTCACGATTAACGCTTTGGTGCAACCCAATATCATCCTTATCTCTTGCTCTACTAGAATCTTTACTACGTCTGCCTTCTATCTCTTCAGGTGTTGCTTCCACAAGTACAATAATGTCTGGGTTTAAGGCACGCACAGTCCATTCAGGTAAGCCAGGCATGTATCCGGCAGGAGTTAGAATAGAAGCGTGAGTATCAACTACGACATCCCCCATCTTGGCTATTTTCTCTCCGGCTTGTTTTTGTAAGCGTTGTTGATCTTCTACAGCCAATTTACGCATATCATCTCTATTCGAAATTCCCTCCCTTTGCGCCTCTTCGAACATAGTGGTTCCAAAATTAATTATTTTGTATCCGTATTCTTCAGCTGCACCCATAACTGTACTCTTTCCTACACCGGGCACTCCAGTTACTACAACAACACTCATTCGTTTAACCTAGTCTATTGGGTTTTTTGAGGCTTTCTGGCAATTCAGAAAATGTTGCAGGGCAACCTTTTGCCAAAGTCCAAGCTGGAACGTCCCTTGTCACAATCGCTCCACCTGCAATAAAAGCACCTTCTCCTATTGTTATTCCTGGCATTATAGTAGCATTTGATCCTATAGATGCATCGTCCATGATAGTTATGGGATCACACTTGTATTCAGTTCGGAGCGGCATTTTATCGTTGGTTAACGAAGCGTTAGGGCCTAGAAAAACACGCTTTCCAATAGTTGTTCCTGTTGGGATGTAACCTCCAGTCTGAAAACTGCAGAAATCGCCAATCGTACAATCATTGTCAATAACTACGTTGGTTCCAATTAAACATCCATCACCAACAGTGGTATTTTCTCTTACAAGAAAATTATGCCCAGTTCTAGTATTCTTACCCAGTTTTGCAGTCGAATAAACGGCTCCTGGACGAATTTGTGAATCCTCTCCAATTTCGCAACCTTCTATATCATCAGGATTATTATCCAATAAATGTAATTCGTTTTTGTGTGGATATCCAATTAAAGCACGAGAATCAATGAAACAAGATTTACCTATTTTGGATTTACCGAAGATAGGCATTAATCCTCGCCAAAGAAACTTCGAAGAACAGGATGCATTTCCATCATTTGTTCTTTACCAATTTGTTCATACATTCTAATCATGATACCAACCGTAAGAAGCACACCCGTACCCGACGATTGCCCCACAGTCCCAATCATGTCAGCTCCAGCAGCTAAGAAACCAACAACAGCACCACTGAACACAGTAACAGTAGGAATGTATCTCTCCAGAACTTTTTCTACAATACGAGGATCTCTACGGAACCCAGGAATTTGCATCCCAGATCCTTGTATCTGTTTAGCTACAGCTTCAGGACCCATGTTGGTAGTTTCAATCCAAAACTTAGCGAAGACAATTGATCCAAAAACCATTATACTCATATAGATTACAATGTGAGCAACTAGTTGCCAGGGCTCGTGATCACCAATATATCCACCATACTTGTCAGGACTTACTAAAGGTAAAAACCAATCTTGCAGCCCCGCTAGACGGTTGACATAGTATGCTAATCCCATAGTGGGCATAGGATTGCTTCCATCAGTTGTATCGAAAGCCCCTAGTCGCCAATTTCTACCTAAAACAGGCCAAGTCTGCATAGTTGGATGTGACCAAAAAAGAAGAGCAAACATGTTGACGTTTGCTAGCAATGCGGCCATCAAAATTACAGGAATGTTACTTGCGTAAATTAATCTGATAGGATAACGCCCTCTAGCCCCTCTTACTTTACCGTGGGCTAAAGGTAATTCAATTCTTGAAGATTCGACGTATACCACAATTAAAAAGACGATAAAAGTTCCAATCAAAGCAACTAATGGATTTGGGGGTGCGAGTAGAATAGCCTCATATCCACCACCACTCAAATCAGAAGTAGAAGAATTTTTTAGATGCCATAAAATCATTGGAAGCGTTCCAGAAGGAGTTTCACTACCACTGCCTGGAGCAGGTTCCCAATTCAACGTCCCTGTGAATATAGCTTGAGAAACTCCAGCAGCAATGAATAATGAAATACCAGAACCAATCCCCCACTTAGAAACACTTTCATCCATGAGGAAAACTAAGTAAGACCCAATCGCTAATTGAGTAATGATAGTCATTCTAGCCCAGGTTAATCCGACTTCATTGACAATAGCATTACTTGGTTCTAAGAAACCGAAAACTTGCGGCACAGATTCAACAATAATCATTACAATGACTAATACTTTCTGAGTACCTTGATAAATTTCTTTATCACGAGGATCTTGTAAATTCAAATTGATAATTTTTGCACCTGTAAAAAGCTGCATAATGATACTACCAGTAACTATTGGCCCAATTCCTAAATGCATCAAACTACCGCTAGCACCAGCAAGAATTGCTCTGTACTGACTGAACAAATCAATAGTTTCACCACCTAAGCCATAGATAGCGACGTTTGTCATCGCAAAGTAAATAATTAGAATAGTCAAAGTCCAAGTCATCTTTGTTCTGAAGTGAACGTGCCCGTCTGGTTTTTGGACAGTAGGCATCCTACCAATTATTGGCTTTAGCCCGTGTAATTTTGATCCCTCACCAGAGTAAGAAGCTCCCATGTATACTAGCCAAGTAATGCCTAGCATTCCAATTCCCATTAGGGCTGCAGCTTCAGTTTCAGGCCCTTTCCAGTTATACCAAAGAGCATAAAGAAGAATCATAAACAAACAAGGCCCGATAGCCTGCGCAGGATTCCTTGGTATATCTTCTTCAGCCATTGATAATCTCTCCACCAGCTGCTTCAACTTTTTTTATTGCTTTTGCAGAGGCAGAACTTACGGTCAATTTGTAGGCTTGACTTGGCACACCGGATCCTAGTAACTTATCGAATCCCATTTCCTTTAAATCGATAGAGATTACTTTTCCTTTTTTTGTTGCAGCACCTTCGCTTACCCACAAGGGTGAGTTCTCCTCAACATTTTTAAGATTGATTGGATTATTAGCCCTAACAACAGATTGAGGTCTCTTGAATCCATGAGATCCCCACACTCGACCTACACGTTCATACATGATACGTTTAGTTTTGTGGCAACCTGCGTTCCCTCTACCTCCACGAAGTCCAGCACCTCTCCCCTTTTTGTGCCCACGACCCCGGGTTCGGCTTGCTGTCATCAACGCCTTACGCCTCGGCATATTGCATCCTCCTAATTAGTTGATTAATTTTTTCCCCTCTGTAGCCTAAAGCTCCACCTTCCTTGAAACTTCTCTTTATACCTTCATAACCTTTACGAGGTGGATGTAGTCTAAAGAGTGGTTTTAGTGCAGAAACATCGCGCATTACGACTTTCCCTTCAGTTAACCCTTTAGACAAAGCTTTGATTGTTTTAAACTTTGAATCTTTCAAGTCAGATTTTTCAAAAGCCCGATTGCCGCTGCTTTTACCAGAAGTTTCTAACATGAGTTCAGTAGTATCAGCATTTACTTCTCCCCAAGTCACGTAATCCTTAATGATGTTCAACATTCCTTTGTATGTTTCGTTTTCGGGAATTATAACACAATGATTTACACGATTTAACTTCATGAGTCTCATTGTTTCCTTAATCTTTGGCTTGACGTTGACAGAACCTCTAACTCTTACCACTGCCCAACTCATTCTTGTTTGACCCCCTTAATCATGTTATGGAAATCTTCCTGACCAGGCAGTAATTTTGTAGTTGACGTCATAGTCAGTGCTTTGAACATGGCGCTAGCGAAATTGTAAATGGTTTGAGTTTGTCCTTTTGTGAAAGACCAAGCATCTTCAACGCCAGCAAGTTTTAACATAATTTGGCCAACTTGGTTAGTAACTAAACCAACACCAGGTGGCGCAGGTTTGATAGTAACACGAGTGGATCCAGTCCTTCCAGACACTTCAAATGGGAGTGAATTAGGGACGGCAGTTGAACATTCCCAAGAACCACTTCCTCTTCTAATTTCAATAATATTTAATTTTGCACGATCAAGAGCTTTTGTTATTGTAGGTCTAACTAACTTACCAGAAACTCTACCTAATCCTACAACGCCGTTTCCATTACCAACTATTGTGGTAACTGCAAAACGAACTCTTCTTCCAGAGTCAGACATTCTTTGAACCATGTGAATGTCAATAACTTCTTCTATTAAGTCAGGTATCAACAAATCTACTATAGGGGGTTCACGTAGAGGCAGTCCAGTTGCTAGAGCCTCTTCAATAGTCGTTATTTCACCAGATACTACTTTACGCCCTAATTCAGTTTTAGCAGTCCAGTTTGATATTCTTTCTTCAGCAGCTCGGCGCCTTTGTTCAGCAGGAGTTAATGATGGCCCTCTAGGTCTTCGCCCATGTTTTCCATCAGGCTTTTTTCTCTCAGAGCCCTTTGCTTTCTTTTGTTCTTCGCTCATTTCTTAACTCCTTCTATTTTCTTTGTAACCTTTTCCATTTCTTTTGAAATTTTATCTGAAATATGTCCGCCTTTGATGCGAGTTTCATCAGGATATAATTTTTCGGAATGTGGGATTTCTAATCCTCCATCTACGAGCCCCTTAAGTATGGCAAAAGCCCTTCCTCCAGCAGTTGGAGTTATTCTTCCAATATCTAAAACAGCAGATGATACACCGGCTTTCAGCGCCCTCTTTGCAGCCAACACACCTGAAAGGTATGAAGCAGGAATATTTGTTTTTGAACTTTTCCAGCCCATCCCTACTAAATCGTTTGACGTTGCAGCAGCTAGAACATTATCACCTTTTACAGAGAAATCGGTTATTTGTACCATAACTTTTGCATTAGTTATTCGAATTACAGCTCTTGGAACTCCAGATTTAAGCAAAGCTAACCGTTTTCTGTAGTTAGTGATACCTTTTCTTCTTCTAGAGAAGTGCATTCTCTTTGGCATTATTTCTTTCCTCCTAATTTAATTCCATCAATTTTCATATTATACTTTAGATGGTTTCTAGAATTGTAAACTCCACCATTTATCCGGCGATAGTATTTCCTATATTGAGAAGCATCTATAGTTCCATCATTCTTGATAGAATTCAACTCTTTTCGAAGTGCTCTGACTTTTGTCATCCAAGCTTCTTTCTTTGGAGTTCTAGCGCCACTGTGGCCTTTTCTTGAACCATGCCCCTTTCTCTTTCCTTTTGACTTCTGAATTGCCGCAGCTTTAGCTCTTCCCCTGGAAATACCTTTCTTCTGATGTTTTCTAATGAAGCGTTGCACAATCAATAATCTAACATCTTCTCTGGTGACAGCTTCTGAAATCTTTTCTTGAACTTCAGGCCTATCATCAACCCAGACTCTGTTAACACCACATTTCAATACGGTAGAAGCTACGCGTTTTTGATATGATAGATTCATAGATCTCTCCTATTAAAAACACGGATTTTCAACTCATCAGCTTTCTTAACAATTAATTCTCGCTTCTTATCACCAACAGTACTCGAAATTCGCACAGCCTGAGTTTCAGGATTTACGTTCTCGACTTCTTTTAAATTGTGAACTAAAACTTCTTCGAATCCAGATGGATGTAATCCTCTGACACTTGCAGGGCCTCTGAACCCAACTTGAGCGACAGGAATACGATATTTGAAGTGGCGGCGCATTTTGGAGTGAATTCCTCTAGGTCTGCGCCATTTTTCGCCGAGACGCTTGTATCTGAACCAATTCTGTCTTTTGAATGTAGGTCTCTTGTGAGACATTCGGTTTCTCCTAGACAAATCTTTTTTGGTTTGTTTATCTAAAACAGGCTTTTGCCTTGGTTCATATTCTTCTTCACTCATTGAGCAGCTCCCTTAGATATTAAGTAAATTCCATCTTGGAAAACACGAGTGTCACGCCCCTTTACGATAGTGGCTTTCTCTAGATTTCCTGCAGTTTGACCCACATCCTCGATGTCATTCCCTTCAATAGTTACCATGTCACCTTTAGCTTTCACATTCACACTACCACAAATGGCAGAATTACGGGTGGCTTTTTCACCTAAAAAATTGTCAATAGTAACTACATTTCCTTTGACCGCAATCTTCATTGGGAAGTGAGCAAAGACGACTTTCATTTCATATAAGAATCCTTGATTAACACCTTTAATCATATTAGCTAAGTGTGCTTTCCAAGTGCCCATGATAGCTTTTTCTTTTCTCCTTAGCTTTTTACCTATGATTTGCAGTTTAGCATCATCTAGTTTGAAGTTAATATTTGGATGTTCAAAATTACGAGATACTTCACCGCGAGGCCCAGTAATTTTAACATCAGAATTACCACAATCCACGTTGACACCTTCAGGCAAATCCAAAGTATGCGTTAGTTGTTTAATTAACATTAATAAACGTAAGCTAACAGCTTTCCTCCTGTAGATGCTTCTCTGGCCTGATCATTGTTCATTACTCCATACGGAGTTGTTAGAATTAAAATACCGAAATCTTTTGCAGGTAAATATCTAGCTTCATGCATTTCCATGTCTTTAAGTTTAACAGAGAATCTAGGCTTTATTGCACCACAACCATTGATTCTTCCGTTCAATGATATGATGAATTCACCGCCCTTTCTATCATCATTAAATTCGTAATTGTTGAGATATCCTTTTTCAGTCAATAGCTTCAAGACATTATCAATTAATTTAGATGCAGGAACGACAGCAGACGTTTTCCCTAGAAGATCAGCGTTTTTGATCGTAACAAGCACATCAGATAGTATATCGTGTCTCATATTATTACCTCAATCGTATTTCTTGAACCCTAGTTCGATGGCTCTGTCTCGGAAACATTGTCTACACAAGTTTAGCCCATATCTGCGTACGAGTCCGCGTTTTCTATCACATAGAACACAACCTTCTATGCGTCCACGATAAACTTCTCTCTCCTTAATCTTCACTTCATCAATATTCATACAGTGAACACCTCCAGATCAAAGCTTTTCTTCATGAATTCTCGACATTCCTCAGCAGAAATTCTGTGATTCTTGCCAATTTTATTACTTTTAATTTTTCTTCTGGCTACTCTAAAACCAGCTCTTTCAAATGCAATTGCAATATCCAAACCGAAAATTCCAATGTCAGGATCGTAGCTTTCGTTTTTGTATCCAGTGTAGTCTGGAATTCCAAAGCTTAATCCGCCAGTTTTTGAGAAACAATAAGCTGGAAGCCTATTTTCTCTGACCCATAGTGATTCTTTTATTATTTTATCGGCAGCTTTTCCTCTTAATGTAACCTTACAGCCAATAGGCATACCAAGACGGATACCAAGATCTCTGTTAGTAGACTTAGATAAAGTTCGGGTAGGCTTACAACCACTTAGTTTTTCTAGGACAGATTCAGCTTTACCGAGTCTTTCTCCAGCTTCGCCGACACCAATGTT
>JBJLBY010000028.1:0-7727 GCA_045567975.1 Candidatus Poseidoniales archaeon
GAATCAATAAGTTTATGGTTTGCTTCTGTTCTTCCTTACTTTCCTCACTTTCCAGTGCAAGAATAACTCCAGTCACAACAATGAATTTTAGAGGCAACATGACAATCGCTGTATTGAAATACTCAATGAAACCGCTTGGCAAAACATGCTTCTCAACATATCCATAACGATCAATACCTAAAAATGTTGCGGCACCATCAACAAAATGTCCCAAGTAAAGTAGCAAATAAAGTGGATTGAGTACCCTTGCTGCTGGCTTCCAAGGGGCTAAAGGAAAAGAGAAAGAACAGCCGAGTGAAAGGCCGATTCCAAAATAAATCATTAGGGCTACTAAAGTCGAAGTAGCTAACCAAGAATTCCAAACTAGCAGAACTGTTAGGAATAAAAACAATGGATTTGGAACGCCTCTATCTGAAGTAAACCAAGCTAAGTACCAAATTGTTACTGTCAAAAATACAGCTATAGCCACCGAATCCCAAAGCATTTCGGGATTTACTAGTGAATTTTGTGCTAGGTTTAGATATGCTAAAATAACGACTAATGTGGTAGTTATTCCAAAAAACAATACTGGATCCTTGAGAGGTTTACTCCTATAAAATTCTGCAGTTAATGCACTTCCTGCAAATACAATCAATGCCCAAGATGCAGGATGGATCCAATCTCCAAGAACAAAATACCACCAAACGCCATATCCCCCTATGGCAAAACTAATCAATCCAATTCCTTTAGTTAAAGGTGGAGAATCATTATTTGATAGCCACACCCCTATTGCAATAACTGCAAGTGAATACAATGCCATTGTTCCATATATCAATGGTGAGATCATGAAGTATTGAAGCGGCGGTTCGAATGCATCCGCATCCTCTAAAACTCGGCTAACTCCTCCCAAAATTAGTAATGGTATTGAAGCTAAAACAAATCTTTCATCTATTTCTATTTTCCAAGCTTCCAGCAATTGATTTATCAGTAAAAAGAATAGGAAGAAACCAAACCCATAAGCGACTGTATTGTATATGTTATACTTTGCACCAGCTTCACCTTTAGAATCTGCCATTATAGGATCGACAAAATGATCTATCCAAAAATCATTGACTTGAGGAATGAATAGTATAGCTAAAAGAAGGGCCAGTGTAATTGCTGCTCCCAATATATATTTATTTTCAGTAATTTTATAGCCTTCATGGCGAGAGACTGCAATGTCTGGTTTGTCTTCCATTAATTTCTAACCTTCTAGTCTCTTGATACGAGCTCTTCTAAATGACATGATGCTAAGTACCATATAATCTCCACAAATCAAAAGCAAAACGAACCTTGCGATTGTTGCATTGCCCCAGTCTCCTTCAATAATTGAGGGGATTGCCATAAGTCCACCCAATGTGCCTATCAATGCAAAAAGAGCCGTGGCATGCATAGCATGCATCTTAGTAGATGGTTTAGAATGTACTAGATATCCTGGGAAAAAAAGTCCTGCGCCAATAAAAGATGGAATCAGTGAAGTTACAGACGATCTATCTGTTATTATATACATTGCAACCCCAAAAACAATGAGAAAAAGTCCTTGGAAAATTGCTAGATATTGTATATTGTCTAGAACGAACGCAAGATTATATTTCTGCTCCGTATTATTTTCCTCCATATTTTTGTCACTTAAAAGGGGTCTTAAAGCATATTTGTTGAGTTATAGCTAAATAGTGTCTAATCTTATTGAGTGTATGGACTGGATTAACCTATTGGGCAAAGGAATTTTTTCTGGAGCTGTGATCGTAGCCGCAAGCGAGCTTGCCAAGAAATCGACAATATTTGGCGCATTAGTGATTTCACTACCTCTCGCGAGTATTATGTCAATGACTTGGTTGTATAACGATACTAAAGACAGTGCGCAGGTGGCTGACTTTGCTGAGAGTATTCTTTGGTTAGTGATTCCATCAATGGTATTATTTCTCACCCTACCTTTCTTACTAAGGCGAGGTTGGGAATTTGAACACGCAATGGGTGTTGGAATTATCTTGACAGTAATTGCCTATGCTGCAGGTATCGGCCTTGCTAAATCATTTGGAAGTGTTTCGTAGGCATTCCTGTAACATACAGCTAAAATATTTGTCGAGTTATAGATAAATAGTGTCTATTTTGTTATATCATATGGACTTATTGACAGAAGACGAAATTGCAAGTCGAATAAGGATGGTGGGGCCGTGGGAACATGATTCTGAAGAGAAAATGCTTATTCGAGAAACTGTCTTCAAAGATTTCATGGAAGCCATGGGATTTTTGAATAAATTAGCTGAAGTTGCTGAGAAGCTAAACCATCATCCGGATATGACACTTTGTGAATACAACCGTGTAATTATCACAACTACTACGCATGATGCTGGTGGAATTACAGATAATGACATTCATTTAGCTCAGGGGTTTGAAGAAATTTTAGAAGGTTACGACTAAACTAAATGGTTGAAGCAAAGAAAATAGGGCCTATTTCTTTCGCTCTAAGATTTGCTATTGGGTTTGTCTGGCTAAGTTTCTGGTCCCTTTTCTGTATGTGTTTGATGATTTTAGCACTCCCCTTTCGTACTGTAAGAGTTAGAATCGGTAATTTTTGTGGTAAAATAATCGGACCTGTAGTAAGCAGACTTGTAGGTGCTAGAATAATTAATCCAGATTCTGAGAAGTTAAGCTCATCAAAGCCAGCGATTTATGTTATGAATCACACCTCTGCTTTAGATGTCTTTCTTGGAATGTCGCTATGTCCTTATGGTGGATGTGGTGTCGGCAAAAAAGAAATCTTGAAAATCCCATTATTTGGGTTGGCCTACTGGCTAGCTGGACATCTATTGATTGACAGGGGGAATAATGCTAAAGCTGTAACATCGATGAAAAAGCTGTCTAATTTTGTGAAGGCTAAAGATTTGAGCATCTGGATTTGGCCCGAGGGAACAAGAAGTTTGGATGGTAAACTAATCCCATTCAAGAAAGGATTCGTACATCTTGCCTTAGCTACTGGATTGCCTGTTGTTCCAGTTATTGCTCATGGTGCGCACAAAGTATGGCCTGCAAAGACTATGAGTTTTTATCCAGGTGAAGTTAAAATTCAAGTATTGGATCCCATCAAGACCGACGAATGGAATCGTGAAACTTTAGATGAGCACGTAGAAGAAGTCAGAAATACTATGGCTAAAGCTCTAACATAAACTTGGTGAAAAATGCTTGCTGTATTTGACTTGGATGGAACTATTATTGATTCAGCGGAGGCGCTGCTAGAGGCCCATGAAGCTGCTTGGGTAAGCGTAGGTGCTAAGTGTCCTCCGAAAGAAAGAATTCTTAGTTTGACTGGGTTGCCTTTAATTCAAATTATGCAGAAACTTGGCCCTGATTATGATCCTGTGGCCTTAGCTGGCGTCTATTCGGATGCCTACGTAAAAGCTGCACGACATGAATGCCTTTTCGAAGGTATAGCTGAACTACTAGCTAAGCCATTTCGTGCTGCAGTAGCTACTGGAAAAAGTCAACGCGGGGCTGAACGAGTCGTAAAGCAGTTTGGCTTTGAAAACCGATTCGAGATTGTTTTGGGTGGGAACTCAGTTCCTAATCCCAAACCAAATCCTGACCTATTATACTCAATAATGAAAACCACTGGGACAAAAGATCTCGTTATGATTGGAGATACAACTTATGACCTAGAAATGGCTCGTTCTGCAGGAGTTAGGGGCATAGGAGTTAGTTGGGGTCATCATAATTCAGAAGAGCTGCGTAAGTGGTCTCCTGTTGCGAATTCTGTAAGAGAACTAGGTGAGATGCTAGGTGTCTCAATTTAAAAAATATATGAATCCAAAATTGAAAAGTTATTAATATGATTGTTATTTTACTTTTCTTATGAAGGGTTTGGCACCTGGTCTAGCATTTGCATCAATCTTTCTTATTTTGATTGGTATGTTTGGAGGGGATTTACTAGGTTCTTGGTTTTTTATTGAATCGGAAGTTGAAGATTCTGGATATTTACTCATAGAAGATGAAACAAGATTTATGCTAAGCGAAGTAGAAATTGTAAACAACTGTGATGCTCCTAAAGCCCAAGAAGCATGTCTTGAATATTATGGAGAGATAAGGGATACTGAAGACTATGAATACGGCGACTCAGAAGAGTCAGACTGGGAAGCAATGGAAGATATTATGAAGCAAATCAAAGGTTTGTTATATGGAGGCCTTTTAGCTGCTTGTTTAATACTTTATTTTCTTAATGTGGGAGAAAAAAATAGGGCTGCTATAGCTTGTTTATTTTTATGTGGATTTTGTATTTTAATTGTATTAGTCTTTGTTTTTACTTTTCCCTTAGCTATTGAGGAAGATACTAAAGTATTCAGTGATATTGATGAAAAGCCTTCTCTATATGGAAACAATGAACTTGAAACTCCAGATCCAAATGATAATCTTGTTATGCTAACTGCATGGCAACCTGGAGTTGCACCTTTGCTGATTCTTCTTTCAGGTGTGTTATCAGGACTTTCTTATTACGACATAAAAATGGGGCATAATACTAAAGATAATACTGAGCCAATTGTCATAACCAATTACGATATTGATTCGGCACCTCAAACTGTTGTTGATGTTTTTAAGCCAAAAGAAGAGATTATTGCATGTCCTGGTTGCAGCTCCAAAATGAGTATTCCTGTTTTGAATAAAATTCAGAATATAAAATGTGGCTCTTGTGGATTAGAAGGGGAAATCGAAAAATAGATTGTTATTATTTTGAAGAAGTAAAAGGTCTTATGGCTAATGCGCTAAGCTAACTTATGGATGATATTATTTTAAAACAGTTTGAAAACCCCGATGAAGTTAGAAAATTTGAAAAAGGAAAATTTGAAATCGTAACAATTGGGGGAATGACTATTGGTCGAGCAACGTATCAACCTGGTTGGAAATGGTCTGACGATGTGTCTCCTCTTTCTGGTACTGACTTTTGCGAAATTGAGCATCTCGGAATGGTTATCTCTGGTCAAGCTACTTGCGCATTCAAGGATGGAGAAGTACATACTATGAAACCTGGAGATTTGTTCTATATTGGCCCCAGACCTCATGATAGTTGGGTAGTTGGAGATGAAGAATATGTCTCATTACACTTTCAGGGTGCGGACAAATATGCTGATTAAGTTATATTCATCTCTTTCAACTTTTCTGGCAAATAAGTATTGGTAACGAAATCTAAACCGTATTTGGCCAAAGCTTGCTGTTCTGATTTTCTATTTATCTCTAACTGCAACTCAATCTCACTACGCCAATATTTACTCTTAAATCTTGGATCTGTTAAAATTGATTTTAACGCACTTTTGTCCCTATCTGTAAGTTCATCTGCTGGGAGTTCATAATTTAGAATATCTGAAGGTGTGACTCCTAGATAACGTGCACCTGGTGTAGCTAATATGTGCGAAATATGTGCTGTTTTGATTGCACCATAAGCAACTGAGGCAAATATACGGTACGACCACGGATCTGCATCAGTAAACAATAGCAACGGCAAACCAGAAGCATCGTGCATTCTCTGAAGGAAACGGCGTGTTGATCTTGCTGGTTGTCCTTTGATATGAACGAGTATTACATCGTGAGTTTCATCGAATCCATTTTCAACTAAACGATCAAACATACCTCCTGTTTCTATTGCCATAATACATTTTGAATTGCCGAACTCTTCAAACTTTATTTTTTCTTCCTCTACGTTGTAAGGTATGTTATAGCCTGTATCACCAACATCATTACGACAATTAATTCTCATTGGTTGGCCTTTTCTATTTATTTCTGTTATTGTAACATCTCCCAATATTTTCGCCCCATCATCCTCAGGTCTAATCTTGAAGTCTTCTCTCTGGAAATTAGTGATTATTTCTAAGTCTTCAATCAATTTGTTAGATTCATCCTGTGCATGAAATTTACCCAACTCCCATGCTTCAGAAATATAATACAATTCTCTTAATGTTGAGGATTTGCTTTGGCTTGCCATTTCTCTGATGAAATCTAATAGGTAAGTTGTTCTGAGAAGCATATAGGCCCCATCTAGTTTCTTTGCAGTTCTAGTGGTCTCTGATTTACCATATTTCCAAACTTTTGCTCTCTCATCAAAAACTATGTTATTCTTACTTCTGGTAGGTATTGACATCTCCGGTACTTTACCGGAATTCAGCTGATTATAGATTCTTTCAGCTATCTGTTCTAACTCATGTACGGCTGTTGCCATACTGCCCTATTGAAATGGGGTTTTAGTTTGAATGGTATTATACCCTTCTACGAAGGATTGATATTCCAAGTAATGAAATTAATGCAAATATTGCACTGAAACCAGGCATTTGGAGTCCGGGGTTAGGGCTTTCAACATAGGAATCAGACCATGTGTCGAAGAATTCAATAACATAAAGTTCATTTCCATCTTCATCGAGACGAGGGCATTCTTCTCCTTCGTCATCTACTTTGTCACTCTTAATCTCATAAGTATCATTTGAAGACAATAAGCCATTTTCATCATTGTCTTCCCATCTGATGTACCATTGACATCCTGTATTTGGATCTTCCATCTCTGCGTATGTATCTGAAAGAACCATACTTGCTACAACTGTTGCATTGTTTATGCCTCCTTCTTCTTCATCACCTCCAAATGGGTCTCCAAACGGGCTATCGTCTCCAGCACCATCATACCTTTCTAAAACACGGATTTCTATTTCTTCATTTTTTACTTCTTGTGTGTAATTGCTAAGTGGCATCTCCATAGGGTTATCTTCTCCGTTATTGCCATTTATTGTTCCTGTAAACACATTCTGTGCTCCAGTGTCGTCATCATATTGTTCACTAATATGATTTACTCTTACACTATTTCTTTGATATCCCTCTGCTTCCCCATCAGTTATTTCTATCTGGACTTCATCATCATACCAGAATGAGAATCTTAGAACTGTTGTGCCTGTTTCATTGACACCTACTATTTCTCCAGGATACAACTTACCATCAAAAGTTTCTCTGATAGTTCCATATAATGTCATGTTTGCATCTTCATCCCATGTAGTTCCTAAATGCACTATCCAGTCGTCTTTACCATCTCCACTTGTATCAAGTCCGGATGTTTCTACATCCCATATATGATCAAATGCTGGATCTATTACAGTCACTTCTCCCCATACTTGAGGCTCTCCGTCAGGGCTCTTATCATATATTTTATCACTATAATATGTGAATGTGCCTTCCTCCTCAAATGTATATGACCAGTTTGCACCACTTGCTATATCTCCCGAATCAAAAGAATCATCTTCTGCAGTTACAGTATGTACATTTTCATCATCATTAAACCAGAATATTGTATCTCCGATATTTACTTCAATCTCAACTGGATCATAGGTAATATTTTCGTCATCTCGATATATTCTCACTTCTGGTTCTTCATCCATTCCAAAGAAAAATGATCCCCCTCCTGGAAGTTCGGCGATTGGGTTGCCGTAATATGGAATTTCATCTCTACTGTATGTTGTCTGTATCATATTCATTGCCAAGCTCATCTCAGTTCCATTACCTTCTCCATCCATGAACATTTCAACTGATGATCTATCATTTGTTAATTCACAATTACCGCTTGTACAATTTGGACCTTGTCTTATAGAAGTTGTCGACATTTCCATTTGAACGATACTATCTTCTGAGCCGGAGCCAAACATATCCATACCTTCCATACCAACTCCAATTGCAAAAGTTGCTGTAAG
>JBJLBY010000029.1:0-7555 GCA_045567975.1 Candidatus Poseidoniales archaeon
CATCAATGGCTTACCAAGTTGCAGGTGGTTTAGATGTTGATTATATTAGAAACAAGCATCACTTTGCTCCAACACCCGATATCGTTCTTATTTTTGATTTGCCAGTTTCTACGGCACTAGAGAGAGTGAGAGGGCATAGTGAAGCTGATGAATTCGAAAAAGAAGAGCACTTAGAAAAAGTTCGAGAAGCTTATCTCAATCTGAAAGATGATCCAATTGTAACTATATTTGATGCAACAGAAAGTCCTGAAGATATTTTTGAAAAAGTCTGGAATAATATTTCGGAGATAATTAATGAATGAATTACTTTTCTATGCAAAAGTGGTACTCTTTATTGTATTAGTGTACGATGTAGGAATATTTTTTAGGAAACCTGAAAAGGGGAGTAAAATTGTTACTTTAGATATATTAAAAGAAATGGAAAGAAAAGGAATCAATGCAGTTCTAATTCCTTCCACAATGATGTTCATTATTACTCTTGATTACATTCAAGAAGTCGAGATTTATCTGTCTTTAGCGCTTCTTATTCTCAGCATACTTTATTTGGGATATCCTAGACCTTTCGCCTTTGGAGAAAATGGAATCCTATTAGATGGAAAGACCATAGTCAAAGAAAGAATATTGAAAGCCAAAAAAACAGACACTGGCGGTAAAATATCGATTGAATGGTATGGCTGGTTGATGGAAAAAGAGTTACCTGATTGCGAAGTTACAGATGCAATCTTAGAAGAATTTAATGACTAATTTCTTCTGAAGATTGCTATTGCAAATATTGAAAAGATAGCTGCAACAAAACCCAAACTTGGGACTTCAGTCTCTTCTTCTAAAGATTCAAGTTCTGGACCTGAATCATCTGGCTGTTCTGTATTTGTATCAGTATTTCCTGAATCTGTACTATCTTCTTCAGGTTTCTCTAATTTACAACCGGTCTCATCTACCTCTTCACCAACTGGAGAATCACATTCGTCTACTGAATCCAACACACCATCTCCGTCCGTATCTGCAGAGGAAGAATCTCCGCAAGAGTCAAAAGATAAAACTTGAATTGGTGACTGAGTGAATGGCCAATTTTCTTCTTCAATTACAACACCGGCATCAATATCGTGTAGAGTCGCCCAGAAAATGTAGCAGCCTCCTTGACCAAGGTCATACAATGTTGTGTCGTTAATGAAATATTCCACACTTGTGGATGCAGAGTCAGGTGAGAATTCCCAAGAACCTGAGGCGACACTTGTGGCATCAGCTGCCATTACCCAGCCTGCTTCTCCAGATGGTATAATTGGTGACCATATATTCCAATCAATCCTATAGTTTGTACCTACAATAAGCTCAGTGGCCTCGACAGTAATAACTGCGCGTCCATCATTTGTAATTACGTTCATCATGTAGTCAGAATTACTTCCACCACTACCTGTTGGAAATGCATTCAGATACGGCCCCTCTGCACCCGGTTCTGAAATTGTGCAACCGTTTTCATCAACTGCATCACCTGATGGCGTATCTGGACAATTATCTACTGAATTTCCTATTCCATCATTATCATTATCTTTTTGTGAATCTGAGCACCCAGAGTCATCAACTGCATCACCTGAAGGCGTGTCCGGACATTCATCCATAGAATCTACAACTCCATCTCCATCTTCATCAGGAGGATATCTCAACTCGAAGCTTTGCTCCCAGATATTATTACTAGGATTCTCATCTGGAACATCATATTCATCGTCTCTCCATACATCAACATTAATATGATATATACCTTCATCTAAATTAGAACCGTAAATCTCATTTATTGTATAGAAATCTCCTTTCGAAAGTGAATCCGAAATTTCAAAAGAAAAGTAATCTGAATCAATAGGCCAAACTTTCATATCAAAATCATCGAATATTTGAGCATAAACTGTCAAATTTTCTTGAGGTTCTAGACCAGCACCCCTTACTGTAATACTTAATTCATTATCATATCCTGAAAGTTGAGAACCAAAATCAACACTCTCAATCATCACGTTATTTCTATGCTCGCTACCAATAACTGCCAAGTCATCAAGCATAACTCCCTTTCCACCTCCAGTAGTAGTTACCACGCGGAATTCAATCCACGTTTGATACCCCTCAAATCCTTCTAAATTTAATTCCTCCAGTTGCCAAGTTGCCTTATCTTCACTCATGAATGGACAATTACAACTATTTTCATAAATTTTTAGAACTGTCCAATTACCTGAAGAAATCTTATGATGTCTATCGAAATCTGTTGCTGCGCGTATCTCCAGCCTATCGCCATCTGCAAGATCCCATTTAATGGCAAATGATAAAATTGGTTTGTAAGCTGCTCTAAGATCCAAATTAACATCAGGTTGAAAATAAGAGCCACCCTGATCGCGATCCCATACATCCTGAGTGATTAGACCGTCATCTGAACCACTACTTGTTGTTGGATTTTCTTTCTCATAATTTACTTCTTTAGCATACTGCCAAACATATTGATGTGAATATGCATTATTGTCAATATCTCGTAGTCTCCAACTGTTGGGCTCATTGACATAAAGCCTTTCGACATAAGTATAATCATAATCATCTCTGCTCTCACCACCAGTACGATCAAAAAAGAAGAAATCAAAAATACGAAATTCAACTGTCTTTGAATTATTTTCAGGGAAAAAATCTTTCCCATAAGGTGTTAAAATTTCGACTGTAAGATAGTAAGTATTAGCCCAAAGTGGAAAAGATGAGAATAATTCTTTCTGATCTTCTGTGCCTCCACCTGGCGTTATGTCTCCATATTTTGAATATCCTGAAAGGTAATTGATATTGAATTCCTCTCCATCTAAATGAGATGACATGTCCTCACCTTGCAAATTAGTTAGCGAAAATCGTATGGGTAAGTCCGTCCACGATTCACTTCCTACATTTGTTATTGTAGCGTTGATTTCTCTACCATGATTATTTGATGACTTAACATTAAAAACAGAATCTACCGTAATATCTGTAACAGCTACATCTCTAGTCACTTTCTCGGAACCTCTGAGAATTATATTATCAATAAAAAATACTGAGCAAGGACTATTGTCGCATTCCGTTATCTCGTCACCATCTGAATATGCCTGGAATCTAAACATAATTTTATCTGAGTAATCACGACCATAAAAATCTACTAAATCCTCATACTTTTGTTCATCCAATTCAAAAGTTTGCCAATCCCATGAGCTATCATCTGATGTTAAATTCCAAAGATTATACCAAGATGCACCCTCGTCTTTCGTACCCTGTATTCTTAGTAAATCTCCATCCTCTAAAATACCTCTATGAGCAAAGCTCAAAGTTAAATCTTCCATACCAACTAAATTAAGAGGTGGTGAAACAAAGTAATCATCTTGGTAAGGCTGTGTTGTAAATTTACGACAGTCAGCATCCCCAAACTCGTCCCAATCACAATCATCCGAACTTGCACCACTTTTGTACCAACCATCTGAATTAAATGTAGCTATTGCTGAATTACCATTTAATGCTGAAGGAATATTGTCCGTACCTTCGCCATCTTCACAATCTCTAGCCCAACCACAACCATCTGCATCGTGATCAAAATCTGTAGAACGGTGCATGTTTACGTCATCATAACTATCTGCACCATTATCATCAGTATCTCCGAATGTTATTGAAGGGCCAATCTCCTCCCAGGGATCTTCACCATTCTCAACCCATTTTGCAACTTCTACATCTTCTCTATAATGATTGTTGGTAGAATCTGAATCATCTTCGATAATATTGGCTTGAATATAGCTAAGTCCACTAAGTAGAAAAATTGTGTGGGGTGCAGAATAATAATTTTCATCCTCAAACATTTTCTGATACCCCGCATTTGTTCTGTTGAAAGTAAAAATCATGCTATCTCCAGTATCTAGAGGATAATCCTCTGAAAGATGCATAGGGTGGCCCTCTGGAAATGCTTCACTAGTAAAAGTATTATCATATTGTACCAAACCATCTCCTGTTGTCTTTATTTTCAAACTAACTATCACTTCAACAAAAGGTTGTGATCCATAATTAGTTACCGTAACTGAAACATCTTTTGGAACTGAAGCTTCTACGATTAAACAATCTGATGAACAGTCACCACTCCAAGGTGAATCTGCTTCAATACTAATACTATCTATTCCTAGATCATAACCTTCGCTTCTAGAAGCTGAGGTTTCTATTTGATTGTCAATTATTACTGACTCATTAGTTACAATATCTTCATTAAAGTAAGCCTGATTTGGAATTGTGTTAAGAACAAAACAAGCCAAAATTAAGACCGATAAAAAAGCTCGAACTGACATAAAGTGCCTTAGATACATAAACTCTCTGAAACATGCCAAGTATTTATCTATATGCCAAACTAAGAAAATACACCTAAAACACACTGAAAGATACTGTACATTCCTGAAACTGGACCAAGATCACCACTACTCTCTAACCTCTTACCTGCAATTACATCCAAATCTCTCAGAACATCCAATGCCTTAGGCGTATCAAGATCATCATCCATCGCTTTTTCAAAGCGAGTTACCAAAGAAGCCATTTCCTCATCCTCACGCGGATCAGTTGGGTCAATGATCATACAATCTACTGCATTAGCCCCAAGATGCTCACCCTCTTGACATGCTGCGAGTAAATTCTCTGGTGAATAGGGTGTGAAATCTCGATAGTGATGGCTCAGAAGGTAAAACCGAAGGGCTGCAGGCGGACAATCCTCAAAGACTTCTTCCAAAGTTATTCTCTCACCTCTTGACTTTGATAATTTGCCTTCAGCATCTTCCATCAGCCCATTATGCATCCAAAAATCACAATAATTTCCTAAGCCTATTCTTTCAGCAAGTATAATCTCAGTTTCGTGATGTGGATAAATCAAATCGATACCACCCCAATGAATATCGATTGGTAATTCTAATTCTGATGAAGACATTAGTGTACATTCGAGGTGCCAACCTGGCCTTCCTGCAGGCAGACCTTCAAATTCCCAAATTTTCCCCCCTTCTAAGGGCGGACCCCAAAGCAAAGTATCGTGAGGACTTTCTTTAGGACCTGGATCTACTTCTGATGTGCCTTCAACCAATGATTCCTCTAAATCAACACCTAGCAACTTACCATGTTCTTCTTGTTTAATTCTGAGGAAGACACCTTCGACAGTCTGATAAGCTTCATCCGCGTCTAATAATTTCTTGGTCTCTTCTGCTATTTGTTTAACAAAATCAGATGCTCTCGTGTATTTTGTTGCTGAAGTGTTTGAAAGTAACGTCATTTTATCCAAAAATTCGTTCTCATACTTTCGTGTGAATTTCAACTCATCAATACCCTCTTTGGAAGCTCCAAGTGCAGTTTCATCCGAAACATCTGTAAAATTCTGTATATGAGTAACCTCATGCCCCCTGTATTCTAACCATCTTTTCATAACATCGAAAGATACGTAGGATTTGGCATGACCAAGATGTGTGTCTGAGTAAACTGTAGGCCCACAAATGTAAATTCCTACATTCTTTCTATTAGGTGTAAATAATTCCTTTTCTCCTGAAACTGTATTGAAAAAGTTCAACCTTTGTCACCCCCTCCTCTTGCACAAATATTTCCTTCATCAGGCCAATCTTCACCATAAAACATTGAGACACTGTACTCATATGCTGAATAGCCCATAGAATCTAATAAACTTGTAACTCTATGATTTGGAGCTGGAACAACAAGTTCTACGGTACTGTTGTTTGGCATTGCCTGAACTGCAGCCTGCAATAGGCCTTGCCAATTTTTACAACCTGGTTCAACAATCCATGGGCCAATCTCATACCAATTATCCTCCCCCTTAGCAAGGATAAAACCCTTAACGGAACCATCTTCTCCTAATGCTACAAATGAGCATTCGGGAAGATTAGAATTCAAATCTTTGATAAAGTTAGATCTATCTCCTACAAACTGCCGTTTGTCCATTTCAAGGATTTCATCTAAGTAGCCTTCTGCAGGAACAATATTGACATCAGAACCTATGACAAATGGTTGGAAAGATTTCATTTCTCCCTCTAACCTAAAAAATGTGGACATTCCCTCCGGGAAAAAACCTAAATCTTTGTAGAAAGAAACTATGTCCATTTTGGAATGTAATCGAACCGTTTTACATGATTCAAGTCTGTTCATCGCCTCTTTAACCAAAACTTGTCCAACACCCTTACCTCTACTATTTTCTGAAACAACCACATTCCCAATCATTCCTAAAATACCGTAGTCAAAGGCTGTTGTAACTCCAAGAAGATCATCACCTTGGTATGCTACTAATGGAATGCTAATACGTAAAAGTCTCTGCCAATCCTCTATCGAATTCCCCCATTCTTCAATATCAGTCAGAGATTTGGCAAATTCAAGATCAGCTTCTTCCAGTAGTCTTACCTTAGTCATTGTTTAGACCCTCATCACAATTCTGTTGACCATAGGTCAAAAATTTCTTCTCATTTCTCTGAAGCTTAAGGCGGCAACTACCATATCCGAAATCTTCACCACCATACCAATGTGGGCAGTCTTTACACTTAAGCATCATAAGTTATCACTGGGCAATATTAATGAAGATATGTATGATAAAATCTTATAACGCTAGGTTTTCATGAGAGAATTATGAATCGAATCTCATCAGTCGTCATAGCAATCATGCTGACTATGACAACAATGGGTACTGGCTCATTGGAAAATCCAGATTTTGAGAGAACAAATAACAATTCTAATGGTTTTAACTCGGGTGAAAATGATACATTAAATAGAACAAACACATTTCCTTTTGATGTGTTGTTCAATGATTACTACGATACATCTGCAGAAGTTTACGCAGATTTACTTGCATTCCAAAATAATTTTCCAGAAATAGTTGAACTTTATGTATTAACTGATATCATTCCTGCTGGCCAAACATGGCAAGGAAATGAAATTTATGGGATAAAAATTTCAGATAATGTAGCTAATGAACCGGATTTTTATGATGACCCAGATGAAGAAACTTATTTCATAGTAAGTAACCACCATTCAAGAGAATGGATGACTGTGCCCACTGCCATGTATTTCATTTATTATCTTACTCATTTCTACGGAATGGAGCCAACCGATAATGATGGAGATGGACTCATAAATGAGGACATGATTGATGGTGTTGACAATGATGGTGATGGCGAACAGGGAGGAAGAGTAGATGAATATGGTAGAGCTTTGTTTGACGGGATAGACAATGATGGTGATGGTATAATTGATGAAGGGATTGATGAAGATCCAAGCGAGGCTCGTGTAACTCATCTCGTTAACAACAGAGAAACTTGGATTATTCCACTACTCAATCCTGATGGATATAACTATGATCGAGAAGACCCAAGTAGATTTTGGCGTAAGAATATGAGGGATAATGATGGTGATGACAGATACGGTGGTGAATGTGATGGAGTCGATATTAATAGAAATTATCCTATGGAATGGTCTCATAATACGCAAGGTCAAGCATTAATTGGAGATGACTTGGAACCTGAGTTTACAGTTGATGATGATAATCCTTGCTCAGATG
>JBJLBY010000030.1:0-7218 GCA_045567975.1 Candidatus Poseidoniales archaeon
GCCGTCGCCGCACCAGCTGCAGGCGCCGCACCAGCTGCCGCTGCCGCATCTTCAGAAGAAGCACCAGCTGAAGCAGAAGCCGAAGAAGAAGAAGAAGAAGTAAGCGAAGAAGACGCAGTATCCGGACTTGGCGCACTTTTCGGTTGAGATTGACTTGAGTCCCCGGACTCATGTTAAGTTCAATGGATTCCGATCAGGAAAACCAAGCCCCCGCAGAACCTGAAGGTAACGAGCCTTCTAAAGACAGCGAAAGCTTTGCAGATTCTACTCCCGACTTTAGCGGTCTGAAAGTAGATGAGTTAAAAGAAAAGTTGAAGCAATTAGGCTTGTCTGTTTCAGGTAAAAAATCTGAATTAATTGATAGACTTATTGAAGCTTCAGAAAGTAATAATGAAAAAGGTGACTCTTCTAAAGACGATGAAGCTATAGAGTCTGAAGATAGCATCTTAATTCCACTAGAAGAACTAGATAATCTTTCAAGAACGGACTTAAGGAAATTAAGAAAAGAGTATCATTACAAGGCAGAAGAGTTAAGGGGTAAGAGGGATGAACTTAATCTGAAATCACAAACTCATGCCTCAGAGCGAAATGATTTGAATGTAAAAGCTAAAGAGCATATGGATGATGTTCATCTACATAGAGATCGTAGAAACGGCCTCAATGTCGAAGTTGGCCAGATAAGGGATGAAAGAAGAGAAATCACTAATGAAGTTAACAAACTAAAAGATAATTTCCTAAGGCTAAAGCGAAAACGCTTTTCAGGCAGAAATTTACCTCCAATTTCTAGATTAAGAAAGCAAATTCAAGAGTTAGAGATTAAGCAAATGACAACACCTTTGACTACAGACAAAGAGAGAGCTTTGGTCGAAGAAATATCTTCTCTTCAGAATAAGATCAAAGAACATGATGAGTTAATCGAAACTGATACAGATGTGCTTGATGCAAGAAATCTTTTTAGAGAACAAGAGCAAAAGCGAAGAGAATTAAGCAAGGGAATGCAGAAGAAAAGGCAAGAAGCTCAAGTTTCTCATCACGCTATGAAAGATTCTCTTAGAATTAACAGATCAACTCGAAGGAAGGCTGATGCTGCTCAGCGTTTGTTTGTAAAGGCTAAGGAAAAAGCAGACGAAGTTCATAATGAATATATTGAGTATCTTAGAGGAATGCAAGAGATTGATCGTATGACTGCCTCTCAAGGTAAGTCAGGTTCAGCAGCAGACCAAAAAGCAAGCGCAGCTAGTGCTGAAGATTTGTTTACGAAATTTTTGGCTGGAGAGAAATTATCTACAGAACAGTTAATGATAATTCAAAAAGCTGGTATGCTCTGAGATTTATTGCATATTCATAAAATCAACTAAAGGTTCTATTTGTGGTGTGTTATCAGGGACAAAGAAATCTTTCCACAGAGGTTCATCCTCGTTAATTCGATATTTATTAAAATCAGCCATTCCACTTTGGCTTAAGATAACATCATCGATACAGAAATTACTGGTGAAGCTTTTTGATTTCTTAGATAAAATTAAATAAGCTGCGTCAGCTAAAATTTCAGGTTTTCTGCAATGTGGAAAAGCCTCATCACCTGCAACAACGTTACTTATTGCTGCAGTAGCAATTACAGAATGTGGCCATAGTGCATTCACAGCAATTCCTTCCTTCTTAAATTCTTCAGCCATACCAAGCACACATTGGCTCATGCCAAATTTTGACATAGAATAAGCTAAGGTTTGCTTGAACCATTTTTTATCCATGTCTAATGGTGGTGATAAATTAAGAATATGTGGATTTTCAGATTTTAACAAATGAGGTACACATTTCTTTGAAACTAGAAAAGTTCCTCTTACGTTAACGTCAAACATCAAATCAAATTTTTTCATTTCAGTGTAGATTGTGGGAGTTAGTGAGATGGCGCTTGCGTTGTTTATTACAATATCAATTCCTCCAAATTCCTTTACAGTTTCATCAACAGCATTTTCTACTTGTTCTTCAAACCTAATATCAGTTGCTATAGGGAGTGCAATTCCACCTTCTCTAACTATTTCCTCTGCAGCACTATGAATTGTACCTGGAAGAACTGGATGAGGTTCAATAGTTTTTGCCATAATTGCTATTTTTGCACCATCTCTAGCTAATTTTTTAGCAATAGCAAGTCCAATGCCTCTACTGCCTCCAGATATCAGTACTCGCTTTCCAGAAAAATATTTCATTATTTTATTCAATTGATGGATGTATAAAAAAGATGCAATACCGAATTTAATCTATATAACTAGCGTGTATTCTAGTAATTGAATGTCTTATATCTGGAAACCATCAGAAGAAAGAGTTCAATCCACACTTTTGAAAAAATTTATTAAGAGTTTGCCAAGTGATTTTGCTTCTTATCATGAATTACATAAATGGTCGATTGAGAATATTGAAGACTTTTGGTCATATTTTTGGAATTTTTCAGGTATAAAATATTCAAAAAAATTTCACAGTGTGCTGAAAAATCCAAGAATGCCTGGAGCAAAATGGTTTGAAGGTGCAGAGCTGAATTATGCAGAAAATTTATTATCAGGAGATTCGGATAAAACAGCAATTATCAGTACTGGTGAGGGTCGTAGTGATATATATTTCACTTTTAAAGAATTGAATCAAGAAGTTGCTAGAATACAGCAAGGACTCAAAGAATTAGGAGTTACTAAAGGAACTAGAGTTGCTGCATTTGTTCCTAATTGTTTTGAGACAGTTGTCTTGATGTTGGCAGCTTCAGCATTAGGTGCAATATGGACCTCCTGCTCTCCAGATTTTGGTTCTCAAGGAGTGATTGATCGTTTTAGTCAAGTAGAACCCTCAATACTAGTAGTTGCTAACGGCTATAATTATAACGGAAAGGAATTTAGTTTAGAGAATAAAGTTAATGAAGTTTTGAACAGTATAAGCAGTATTAAGCACTTAGTTTGTATTGAATACATAGATTTCGTAGTCAGGCTAAGACATAATTCGATACACACATATTCTAATTTGAAGGACAACGAGGCAGTTACACCTCTCTTTGTTCAACTACCATTCGATCATCCACTTTACATAATGTATTCATCTGGGACTACAGGTCCTCCTAAATCGATTGTTCACGGGGCAGGTGGTACTCTAATTCAGCATTTGAAAGAGCACCAGTTGCAATGTGATATTCAGAGAGGAAGAGATACGTTGTTTTGGTTTACAACCTGTGGATGGATGATGTGGAATTGGTTGGTTTCAGGACTTGCTTCAGGTTCAACTATTGTATTGTATGATGGAAGTCCAAGTCACCCAAATCTTAGTAATTTGTGGAAACTTGCAGATAGAGTAGGAATAACTCATTTTGGTACAAGTCCAAAATTTTTGTCAGCCTGTAGTAATGCAAATTTAGTGCCAAGTAAAGAGGCAAATTTGTCTAAATTTAGAGCTTTACTTTCCACAGGTTCACCGTTGATTTCTGAGCAATTTGATTGGGTTTATGATAATGTTAATTCAGATATTCAATTATCTTCAATCTCTGGTGGTACTGACATAATTGGATGCTTTCTTGGAGGTTCTCCAATTCTTCCAGTTTTTAGAGGAGAGTTACAATGTAGTCAGTTAGGGATGGATGTTCAATCTTGGAGTTCAGATGGTAAATCGGTTTTTGGAGAAAATGGGGAATTAGTTTGTACTAAACCATTTCCCTCTATGCCCTTATATTTTTGGAATGATTCAGATGGTTCAAAGTACCAATCAGCCTACTTTGAGGAATTTGAAGGAGTTTGGACACATGGGGACTATATTGAGATTACAGCTAATCTGGGTGCTATAATTTATGGACGTAGTGATACAACGCTTAATCCTGGTGGAGTTAGGATAGGTACTGCTGAAATTTACAGAGCTATAGATGGATTACCTGAAATAGATGACACTGTCGTTGTTGGCCTACCTAGTAACGGAGATGTTGACGTAATTTTATTTATCAAATTAGCAGAAGAAAATAATTTGGATGATGTTCTTGAAAATAAAATAAAAGAATCGATAAGACTCAAAACTTCCCCTAGGCATGTTCCAAACATAATTTATGCAGTTACTGACATACCTTACACCATAAGTGGTAAGAAGGTTGAAAAGGCAGTTTTAGCAACAATTTTAGGAAAGGAAGTGAAAAACAAGGATGCTTTAGCAAATCCAGAGTGTTTGACGCAATACTCAGAATTTTCATCTGAAAGTCTTTAGAATGCCCCTCTTCTACAAGGTCATGAAAACTCATTTGATTGTGGCTTTTATGGTAAGTTCACTTTTATTCAGTTTTGTTAATGTTGACGATTATAATTCAACAAACCAGATTTCTTCTGAACATGAGTTTTCAATTGAAGATAAGTGTGGGTTCTCTAAATTTTCAGAATCGGTAAGATCTTCTTTTTTCAAGGCTTCAAATTTAGATTCTTACGACTCTCCCCAGATTTATTTAACAAAAGTTTGGACTGTAGTTTTAGCTAGCCCTTATTGTAACTACAGTTTTGCAGAATTAAATTATGAATTTAATACTGAAAGTTATCGTTCTTCTTCAATTCTAAATGGAACTTGGAGTTTAACTTACCAAACAGGAGATTTAGCATACATGGACCTATCTGAAGCGAAAGAATCAGGATTTATTTCAATTTTTTACCCTTTAATTGAGAAGCAAAGGGACTTGAAATTTGAACCAAATGATGACAATTACACGTCTGGTGAGCAATGGTATCTAAAGAATTCTGGGCAGAATAATGGTACTTCTGATATTGATCTTAATACTCAGGGAGCATGGGATAATTACAATGGTGATGGGGTTTTTATTGGTGTTATTGATGATGGAGTAGATCACCAGCACCCAGATTTATCCCCTAATTACCTCAGTCAAAATAGTTTTGATTATTGTGGTAATGATACGAATGCAGCACCTACAGATTCAGATGGAGATGAGGTAATTGATTGGCATGGTACTGCAGTTTCAGGTATTGTAGCAGGTAAAGGAAATAATAGCATTGGAATCTCAGGTGTAGCTTACGATGCCAATATTGTAGGAATAAGATTAATTGCAGAAGATTGCACTTTAGATTACTCTTCAGATGAAGCTGAAGCCCTTGCATTGAATCATCATTTAGATTTGGTAGATATTTACACTAATAGTTGGGGTCCATCTGATGATGGTAGTACTCTGGGAGAAGTGGGACCCCTTGCCTTAGCTGCGCTTGAAAAAGGCATTTCAGAAGGTAGAGATGGTCTTGGCTCCATTTATACTTGGGCTAATGGTAATGGGCGTGGAAACTTGGATCAATCTAACAAAGATGCTTATGCAAATAGTAGATACACCATAGCAGTTGGTGCATTGAACTGGCAAGGTAAACAAACAAGTTATTCAGAAGCTGGATCTAATCTTCTAGTTTCAGCACCTTCACATAATAAGTATGACTGGGTTGATCCTGCAATATTTACCACAGATATTTCAGGTGCTGAAGGTGCTAATTCAACAGATTATATGTCATCAATGGGAGGTACATCTGCGGCAACTCCTATGGTGGCTGGTGTCGTTGCTTTGATGTTGGAAGCAAATCCAACTTTGACTTGGAGAGATGTTCAACATATTTTAGTTAAGACCTCAAAAAAGGTTGATAATTCCCATCCAGGATGGTTTGAGACTCATCAAGGATATGATTACAATCATGCATATGGGTATGGCTTAGTTGATGCGACAGCAGCAGTTAACATGGCAGAAAGTTGGGAAACAATTGGAGAAGAATTAGTAGTTAAAACTGGAGAAAAACGAGTTGATGGGAATATATTTGACGACAATGATGTAGGTATATCCTCTACTATAACTGTTAATGAAAGCATAAATATTGAAAGTGTAGAAATTCTAGTTAATGTCACACATTACTACAGAGGTGATTTGAATTTCTTTCTGACATCTCCGAATGGAGTTGTTTCTGAATTGGTTAGGGCTCATGGGGATCCAGGACTTCATTACAGAAATTGGACATTTACCTCTGTTGTTCATTGGGATGAAAATTCGTTTGGAGATTGGACTCTCAAAATTAATGATACTGTAGGTCAAGGGTCTGGAGATTTTAATACATGGAATTTGACATTTTATGGTTCTTCTGCACCAGATCGTGACAATGATAATCTAAGTGATTATGCAGAAGATAGGATAGGTAGCTTTCTCAACTTTCCGGATTCCGATAATGATGGTATATTAGATGGTGATGAATTCTATGGTTGGGAAGATTCACTTGGTAATATTCATAGAACCGATTTAAGAAATGTAGATACAGATAATGATAAGTTGTCGGACAGTGAGGAGGGATACAATTATACTGGATTTATTACAGATCCAAATGATAATGATACAGATGATGACGGTTTATTAGATGGTGATGAGGTATTAGGAACCCAATACAACAACTTCTATATTACTAATCCTTTAAGTGTGGATACAGATAATGACACATTAGGGGACTTTAACGAAATATTTGCCTATTTATTTGATTTGCCAGGTAGTGATCCAACTCGAGTAGATAGTGATAGTGATACGATGCCAGATCCTTATGAATTGGAAAAGGGCTTTGATCCTATGCAACAGATAGATGGTAATTTTGATTCAGATTATGATGGTTTTGATCTTAATTTTGATGGTTTCTTAGAACAATCAGAATATTATACAAATGCTATGGAATATGCAATGGGTACGGATCCTCAAAATTCAGATTCAGATTCAGATGGTATGCATGACGGGTGGGAATATTACTGGGGTTTAGATCCCCTGCATGATGATTCTCAAGATGATTTTGACAATGATACGTTGACTAATATCTATGAATACGACAACATGTTAGTGGAAAGTAAAATATTTTCTTTAAGTGAGCCAAGTCTTCGAGGTTTTTGGAAATTTGATGGAATTGATCAATACACAATGTTAGATATGACTATCAATTCAAATACAGCTGTAGCTATAGGTGAACCAAGTCGTGTTCTTGGAAAATCCTATAATGGGATGTATTGCAACGGTGAGACAGATTACGGAAGGTTATCTTCAATTTCTCCCTCAAAAATGACTGAATATACAGTTCAGGGATGGGTTAATTTAACTAATTTCACAGATGATTTTGGGACGCTTGTTGGTACAGCAAAAGATGGTATTACTTGGTTAGGGATAAACTCAGATAATTACTTTGAATTTCGTGTGTACTCAGGTAA
>JBJLBY010000031.1:0-7081 GCA_045567975.1 Candidatus Poseidoniales archaeon
CTTGCGTCAAACTGGATATCTAATCTCCAGTTGTCGTCTGCTGGTCCGTTAGCTGCATTGCCTGCACCATAGACCATGAATTGGTCTCCAGCTGACAGTTTGCCATCACGGTCATTGTCAGAGAAATGAACTGGATACTCGGATCCATCATCATCTTTAACAATATCTTTTCTTTCGACCAAAGTGTCGTTGTCACCAGTATAACTAGTGTCAATACCGTGTGCTTCACCGCTAATCATTTGCATAGCGACTTCTCCGAAGCCGTTACCGCCAACGTGGGTTGAACCACTGTCATCTTTCAAGAAGTAGCTGAAACCAGCTAAATCTTCTTGTTTACTGACCTTAATCACGTCTATGTGATATACTCCACTGCTGCTCTCTTCTACGAAGAAAGTTGCAATTGGTGCGGATTCTCCTTGCTCTAGGAAACTGGCTGCCCAAACGTACAGCACAGCTGCCAAGACCACAGTAATTGCTACCATCAAAATGACAGCAATAACGGGAGAAACACCGTCATCATTTTTTTCTATTCTGTGTTCCATGGTTGCGTCCTCTCTTTGACAATTATACTCTAGTGAATACAACTGTCGGACATCAACATTGTTACAGACTGTATATAAAGTCTGATGTCAATGCCACAAAACAAAAAAAATATTCAGTAAGTCCTAGCTAAATATATTCGGCGAGTCGTCAATTTTCCAGTTAATATGCATGGTAGAGATTTACTATATGGTGTTGTAGAATCGCCGAGAAAAGATAAACCTGTACTTTTCTCTATCATTTCAGCTTCTGCATCACTTCCATCGAATGCTATCTCATAAACTGTAGAATTATCAATAGGACTATCGAAAACCAAGTCGTTACCTTCTAAACTAAAATTAGGTAGCTCTTTAACACTTTTATCAAAGTGGTCTTGACTCTTAGACTGCATTTGGTTTCCAATCTCATCTAATTTCTTAGTGACAGACTCCGAAAGATTTGAAAGCGGATAACTGGACTTGTCTCCTAATCGGCTTGCAAGCATTACTGAATTATTAGCTAAATCTCTAGGGCCTATTTCTACCCTTAAAGGAACGCCCTTAATTTCCCAATCATAATATTTCTGACCTGGCCGTATATCTCTATCATCTAGTTTTACGCGCATTCCCTTTTCTTTCAAATCTTTAGTTACTTTCTTAGCTGCATTAAGAACTTCAGAATCTCCCTTCGAAATAATAGGGACAACAACTACTTGGAAAGGAGCAATAGCTGGAGGCATAACAAGTCCTTTATCGTCTCCGTGGTTTGCCACTATAGCGCCTAATAATCTTTCAGACATCCCATAAGTTGTTTGGTGTACAAATTGTTGCTCACTTGATTCATCTTCATATTTGACATCAAAAGCTCGTGCCCATTGATCTCTATAGTGATGACAAGAAGCAACTTGTAAAGTTCGACCATCTGGCATAATCACATCTATTGCAATAGTATACCAAGCTCCAGGGAAAGTGTCCCAAACTGGCCTCTTAGTAATTATTACTGGAAGTTTTAATTCAGACATAAGATTTTGGACTATGTCTAAATCCTCCTCAATCTGTCTTGTAGCATCTTCCTCATCTACGTGAGCAGTATGTGCCTCAAAAAAATGTATCTCTCTTACTCTTATGAATGAGCGCGTTTGCTTAGTCTCATATCTAAATGTATTAACCATTTGATAGATCTTTAGAGGTAAATCTGCATGTGATCTTATCCACAATGGAAACATCGTATACATTGCCGTCTCGCTAGTGGGTCTCAAAAACATATGATTATCCAATTGATTTTCTCCTGCATTTTTTACCCAATAGACTTCCTTAGCAAAACCAGTAACCTCATCATCCATCCTTAGTTCAGAAGGATCTACGCCTTTTTCTCTAGCCATTTTTAATAGAGAAACCAATCTGTTTTCTTTATCTAGTAGATCTTCTGGAATAAGTAACGGGAAATTAACCTCTTCGTGATCCGTTCTTTCCATCTCTGCATGTGTTATATCATCAATAAGGCGCATGGTCTTCCAGCCATATGGTCTCCAAACATCCATACCTTTGATAGGATATCTTTTGTCAACTAATTCTGCAGCTTCGACAATAAAGGGATACCATTCCTTAAAATCTGATTTAGAAGGAATTCCGCGTTTAGCTGCAGCTGGTGTCTTCGCCATTCGAAATGTGTGTTATTTTGTAGTAGTTAACGTTTACTCTTATCCTTTTTCTTGGTTTGAATTGAGTAATTCTCCCACATTTTGCTTGCTACAAATGGCCCCCCTACTATAGAGAAAATTGAAAACCAGAGCATTGTTTTACACTCTGGTGGAGCATTAGCATAGTTATCGGGTTGAGTAAGTCTTAACTTAATTAATCCAAACCAAGGAAGTTCACCTCTAGCCTTGCCAACAACCCAATCGGGGTCTGTTGGTTGAACTACGTTTCCTTGAATATCTCTATGAGTTAATTGATCTGGATGTGGATTGCCTGTTGAGTCACCTTTTGTTATATATCCTGAAGATTCTAAATCTTTGATGTGAGCCCCCCCTCCGAGCCCAATTTCGGCTAGTTCTATTTTCCCTTGAAAATATGTGTCAATTTCGGGAATGTAATATGTCTCGTTATCCTTATCAACAACTTCAACCCAAGCCATTGCCCGGTGTATAACTGGAGTGACTGCTTGGCCTTCATATTCTCTTATTCCATTTTTATAATAGACTATAACGTCTCCATAGTCTCCATACTTTTTGTAACCAGTTTTCTTTCCTTCTAAGTAAGTAACAATATCATCTTTCTCTGCTTTCTTGACAATTACAAGGTCTCCTGTATCAATAACACCTATATGTGAATAGCTAGGTTCTGGATACAGTGGATTGTTATCATGCTCCATCGATCCTGATTCAATCACAACCATAGGTGGCCAATTACCACTATATGCAAAAGTCAAAAGGAAAACTAAAGCTACACTACCGAATGCTATACCAACATCCTTCACTGTCTCAGGTATCTGCTGAGTGTCAAATTTTGACATTAAAATCTACCTAAGGTTGTTTACGTGCTCTCTTTACTTTCCTAACCTTACGTACCTTTCTTCTATTACTGTGATTAGATGCAGACTTACCAAAATCTGAAGTCAAATCATCTGCATCAACCATTTTGACACCAGAGTCTTCAATTTCTTGTGAAGTATCTTGAGGTGATGGAGAATCTGAAGAACCAAAGTCTCCAAGTAAATCATCTAATGGATCGCCTGAAGAACTATCTGAGACTGGTGCTTGTGAAGGCTGAGAAACTGGAGAAGGGGCTGTAGCGGCTTCACCTTTTTCCATTGCACCTCCACATGAGGGGCATTTGCCCCACTTTTCTTGAAACTCTTTACTGCATGAAGTACAAACAAAAGCTGCTGCGGATGTCGATGCTGGTGGGCTAGGAGAAGGTACACTATCACTACTTGTTTCCGAGGGTTGTTCATTGCCCACATAAGGATTGAAATCTCCCCCTCCGCCTAATAAATTTTCAACATCTTCTTCTCTTGATGTAGTTGGTTCGGGTTTAGACTGATTCGCTAACTCTGGATTACTGTCGCTGCCACCCATACGTCTGCGTTGTTCTGCATAAAATGCATCTCTCTCAGCAAAGAGCTCTTTAGTCTCTTCTGAATAATCAAACTTTTTCTTCTCTTCCCTTTTTCTGAAGATGCCCATAATATGCCATACACTAGTGATAAATAAAGAATTGCTTTCAGAATAATGGTAAATTACCAGTTATTTGATTAATTGTAGAATCTAAATCAGGACCTATACCTAGACAAGTAACGGTACCTGCTAGTACTTCCGTTAAACCTGCATCCGTTACTAAACTAGTAACTAGGCCCACCTCACGAGCATGTTGCTGGAGGTCATGTAAAATGGATTCGCTCTGGCACTTAACTACAACTTTTTTCTGACCCTCTTCTAACCATTTATTGAAATTTTTAGAGTTCGATTTTTTTGATTTAAACGAACAATTGACTGCAGCATGAGCCACCTGGGCTGCCATTTTTCCTTTAGAGATACCTAAATCCGTTCTGACAACAACGACTAACTTGAAATCCAAAAGTTATTCCTCTTCATCACTATCTTCGGAATTCTGAATAACATCACCAGATAATCCTTCACCTTCGCCAGGTCTGTTTAGTAACTTATCAAGCTCTGCCATTCTTGAATCTATATCTGCTAAATCTGCCAAATAAGTCTTCTCTCTTTTCTCATAATACTTTTTCATCATTGAACTGCCAGTTCGCTTTCGTGTTTCAGCCTCTTTAATTTTCTTTTTCACATTTTCTCTGTCATGTTTAAGGCCTTGTAGTTCAAGTAATTCTGCTGGAATAAACTTGCCTGCAACTGCTAGCTCAGACTCCATTTGAATTCCAGGCGGTACTCTAGCTAATGAAGGATGTACATTTGCCATCCATGGATAAGCACCTCTGTACCACCCTATCCCGAAGAATATTAATGTTGTAAAAGTTAGTGATAGTGTAACGAAGAAGGTTTGAAAGTAACCTTTCTCTCCATCTGACCAAGAGCCCCAATCTGGTGCATTACCTAGTGCAGGGTTTCCTAAAATAAATCCTACCAAAATAACGACGCAAATTGACATTGCCATTCCCAAAGTTACTCTATAAAGTGTGTCAAATTCTTCATCCAGTTCCGCTCTTCGGGGAAACATGGCCTGAATCAGAGTATATCCTGGAAGAAATAAAACAAGTAAAAGGCCAGCAATTATCCTAAGCCAATTTATTTCTTCCATAAATCTCCAGATTAGGCCCGTTAAAAACGTCTACCGTTGTTAAATCCACTACGGAATCCATATGGTTCTGACGCATTTCTCCTTAAAGATGATTGATTTTTAAGTGTTTCCCAACGAGATTTACATTCGCATGATAATCCTGACAAATTTCCTTGCCCTAATCTATGCTTTTTCAATTCATCTAGTATTTTATTGTTACAAAAATAGCAATTATGAGCGCCTCGCTTCGTCCCCCCTCCTGTTGGATCTGAATAAACACGAACTGGTAAATCCTTACAACGCTCTATTACTTCCACCACAGACCAAAGCCAAGGTGCAGTCCATTCATTACGCATCCACAGCTTTTCCACAACTGTATTTTTCTGGACATTTACTGGATTAATCGAAATTTTATCCACATGAGGTGCTGCGTCAATTGCAGATTGAACTGCGTCTTCTATTGCATCTTTCTCGCCAAGATATGGTGGCTTTAGGAGAATGTAAGCCTTGACCTCAGCCCCATTATCTCTTGCACTTTCACAAACTTTTACAAAGTGTGGCCAACGCAGACGCTTGTTAACACATTTATCCAAAACTATTGGACTTGAAGATTCTAAACCAATGGCTATCTCTAATTTCGGAGCGTTTGTGTAATTAAAATTTTTTGGATTTACAAATTCCGGAAGAGATTCAATTAATACCTTTTCGATTCCAATATCTTTCATATCTGACATGACTTCATCTGCAAAATCGAGAGGAACTTCTGTAGAATCTATAAATGATCCTGATGTATAAATCTTAGCGTAGCGCTTTCCTTCCAATGTAGGGCGAATTTTATTCCATTGTGCACGGAGCATCTCATCGCTAACTCCACCTGGAACTGTATCGTTGAAGTAACCACACATAGAACAACCTTCCTTTATTGACCAGTAACAACCTCTTGTTCTCAAAATTGCAACGCCAGCTTCAACAATTTCATCCCCTAATATCTCGTCTTCTACCCACTTTGCAACTGGCTGATCCAAAGAATGATCTTTTGGAATTGACTTCGCTTCATTTACAAAATCTGTTAATGGAACAAAAGCTTCAGGCATGATGGCGAACCTCCACTGCAAGTCCTCTGCCCATAGAAACCATTTCTTCAGGGGTCATTTTAGCAATTCCCACTGCAGTTATTTCTCCATTTTGTTCTATAGCAACTTGATTGCCAATAAACCAACTACCTTCATAGCCATTGACGCCTACGGCAAACAAATCTCCGACTAATTTAAAATTCTCAGCCTTGACAATGCCTCCACCATTAGAAGAATAGGCCTTACCTCCACTCAAAGTTAAACCAAAGCCACCGACGACTGGAGATATAGAGGCTAAATCATCACACTTCAATTTATACGGCATACGACCGCCGATTTCTGAATTAATCAAGAAATCTGGATTTGGATATTGAAATTTTGCAAGGCCTTTTGCTTCTCCCTTGGCTCTTCCTTTAGAGGTAACTCTTTCCACGTCATTCAAAGACATTCGAACTATACTTTGAAGAATTTCTAAGCCTTCAAAAGATGAAGGTTTGTCAACTTTAGTGTCTACAGTTTCTAGTCCTCTTTCCTTTAATAAATTCGTCATTATCTCTGATGAAGAACCTGCATGAACTATAGCTTTTGAATAGTGCTTTTCAGGCGCTAATCTTGATACCTGAGTTCGAAGCATCTCTACCTCCGTTGGACTCCAAGAACCTGTTACTGCAATATCGTAATGAGCTGCAGGATAGCAAAATTCCAACTCTCTTGGGACAAGGCCTAATGGAGAAGTGACTGATACAATGTGTAATGAAAGATAGTTGTCTACTTCTCTAATGGTTTTGAAAAATCTTTTGTGGCTGCTACTTTTGAAATATGGCTTTCTAGCTGAGCAAGGTAAAACCAGCAGCACCATATTTTTTGCTGGCGGTTCAAATCTAGACAACCTTTCCTGAAAATCTATAACTGCTGGATGTTGCAAACTTAGTGCATTTGCTCTAATATGTGTATGGATTTTAGCACCTTTATCAACTAATAGCTTAGTAGAGTGGTATAAAATTTGTGAAACGCGAGGATTGTGAAGACTAGTTTTCTCGACAAATTCACGTAGTGTGCCATTGGAAATTGAATTGCAGATCTTTGATAACCACCTTTTTAGTTCCTCACGATTTGTAGATAATAAATCTTCGTTAAGTTTGCTTTTTGACCATGAACCGTCCTCTAAAAGCCATCCAGTAGAACTTCTCAATTCAACATTCAAATCATCAAAAACATCTACGCCAAGATAAGCAAGTA
>JBJLBY010000032.1:0-7069 GCA_045567975.1 Candidatus Poseidoniales archaeon
CCATCCTACCCTCAAATGCTTGATGGGCCAATTCCATGGTAACTTTGTCAATATCCTCGTCGAGTCTATCTGGGGGAATACGTACCATGTCATTTCTGGTGTGTAAGTAGTACATCTTTTTTCCGGAGTAGAACCCTCTATAAACAGGTTCTCAAATTCCTGCTAATACCAAACTAACTACAGACATTAATTTGATTAAGATATTCAAGCTAGGTCCAGCAGTGTCCTTGAAAGGATCACCTACTGTGTCTCCAACAACTGCAGCTTTGTGGGCATCTGATCCTTTTCCGCCATGAGCACCACCTTCGATATGTTTCTTAGCATTGTCCCAAGCACCTCCTGCATTAGACATAAAGATAGCCATAAGGACACCACAAACAGTTACTCCAGCTAAAACACCTGCAAGCATTTGCATTCCGTCGGTGTCACTAACTATTCCCAATCCTGGGAGTATAATAGCAAAAATAACTGGAGTAGATACAGCAAGCAAACCAGGTGCTACCATCTTTTTGATAGCAGCTTGTGTAGAAATATCGACACATCTTGCGAAGTCAGCATCGGCCTTTCCATCAAGGAGTCCTTCTATTTCTCTGAATTGTCTTCGCACTTCTTCAATCATTTCAAACGCAGCATCTCCAACAGCTTGCATTGAGAATGCAGCAAAAACAAATGGTAGCATACCTCCTATGAATAACCCTGCAAGAACCTTGGGATTTAGAATATCGACTTCGGTAATGTTAGCTTGAGTTGTAAATGCTGCAAAAAGTACTAATGCAGTTAAAGCTGCAGAACCAATTGCAAATCCTTTACCTATTGCTGCAGTAGTATTGCCAACTGCATCAAGTTTATCAGTTCTTTCTCTAACTTTAGGTTCCAATCCGGTCATTTCAGCAATGCCTCCTGCATTGTCAGCAATAGGTCCGTATGCATCTACAGCTAATTGTATTCCTATTGTGGCAAGCATGCCTAATGCAGCTATCCCTATGCCATACAATCCTGCAAACTCGTAAGCAAACAACATTGCTAAAGCAATTGTAATAACTGGTAGCGCAGTTGAAATCATACCAGTTCCTAATCCGGAGATAATATTAGTTGCAGATCCAGTCTCAGAAGCTTTTGATATTTCTTGAGCAGGTGGTCTTTCATCTGAAGTATAATATTCAGCAAATAATCCTATCAAGATTCCTGAAGTTAATCCAACTACAGTTGCGATAAACAAATCCATGACAGTATATGTGGTAGTTCCATATTCAAATTCACCATCTGTGCTCATGTAATCTATAATAAAATAAGATAATACAAGCATCATAAAAGCCGATCCAAAGTGTCCCTTGTTTAGAGCAGATTGAGGGTTACCGCCTTCTTCAGTTCTAACCAAAAAGGTACCAATAATAGATACAAATATTCCTGCAGCAGCTAATGTTAATGGCAACTTAACCAAGCCTTCTGAGTCTTGGGCGGCAGCTAAAACCATAGCTCCAATAATAACACCGACAAAAGATTCGAAAAGGTCAGCACCCATTCCAGCTACATCACCAACATTATCACCAACATTGTCGGCTATAGTTGCAGGGTTTCTTGGGTCATCCTCTGGGATTCCAGCTTCAACTTTACCAACCAAATCAGCACCTACATCTGCAGCTTTGGTGTAAATTCCACCGCCGACTCTAGCAAACAAAGCTATTGAAGAAGCCCCTAATGAGAATCCAGCCATGACAGATAATCTATCTTCTAAGTTTGAGTAACTACCTTCAAGACCCAAAAATAAAAGGGAAAGACCCATTACACCAAGTCCAGCAACACACATTCCCATTACAGAGCCTCCTGAGAATGCAACAACTAGAGCTTCATTCAGGCTTGTACGTGCAGCATGTGTTGTACGACTATTTGAGGCTGTAGCAGCCCACATTCCAATGAAACCGGCAAGTCCTGAGCACAATGCACCCAATACAAATGCGAGAGCAATGATTCCTTGATCTTTAGAATTATACCCAATAAAGAGTAATATTGCTACAACAGCAACAAACAAAGCCAAGACTCTGTATTCCCTATTGAGAAAAGCCATTGCACCACTGCGTATGTGGCCGGCTATCTTTGTCATTTCATCAGTTCCTTGGCTCTGACTTTCTACCCATCTAAGCTTCCAGAAAGCGAAGCCCAAAGCTGAAACCCATGCGATTGTCCACAATATTGTGATTTCGTCCATAATTTTTTTCCTTTAATTGAGGTGTCTACTCAATTACTATTTTTCGAGTTTATTACTCTATATAAGATTACTGTGAGTGATTTATTTTGATTTTCCGTAAACAAGACCACCTATTATACCAAATCCAAGTAAAACAACTAGAACGGCATAAAGGCCTATATCCCACCAAACTCCGAATTTTAATCCCCAACCAATCCAGAAAGCTAGAGCTAATGGTATTAGGAAATAATAAAATCCAGCAATCACTTTTTCTTGTTCGGGTAAGTTTTCGAAGTTCAAATTTTCACCATAACCATGTCTTTGACTGAACGAACCGTTTCGAAAGGAATATTTAACATATTGTCTGCATCTACGTCATACCCTTCTGGAATCTCACCTTCAGAGGATATAACTAGTGTTTTTAGTTTTCCAGATGTAGAATCCAGTATTACATTTGCTATGAATCCTAGCCTTTCACCAGAAACCGTTGTAACTTGCTTATCTCGTAAGTCAGATAGTCGTATTTCCATTTCTACATATAGAGATCGTCTTCACTACGCTTTTGCTTGCGTCTCGTTCTTGATCTCAACTTTTCACCTAGCTCTGAGTAGTATTTGACAGTATCCTCTGTTACAGATGGAGTAACTTCTTTGAGTGCTTCATCAAAATTCTTAGAGGTCACTTGTTTAGCTTTTGGATTGTTTCTCAAAGCTAGTATTGCAGCTTCTCTTGTTACACCCTCTATATCAGCGCCAGTGTAACCTTCCATTCTTTTTGCTAAGTCTTTGATCTTAACGCCTTTCAAAGGCATGTCTTTTGTATGTATTTTTAGAATACTTTCCCTTGCATCTTGATTTGGTTCATTTACTAGTACCATTCTGTCAAACCTTCCAGGTCTAAGCAGTGCAGGATCAATTATCTCAGGTCTGTTTGTAGCCCCGATAATTACAACTCCCTCTAGGTTTTCTAACCCATCCATGCTTGTTAGAAGTTGATCTACTAATCGGTTAGATACATTGTTCTCAGAACCACCACCTCTTGCAGGAGCTAAAGCATCTAATTCATCTAAGAAAACAATACATGGTGAAACTTGCTTTGCTTTTCTGAAAACTTCTCTCAATTTCTTCTCAGATTCACCGACCCATTTTGACATTACTTCAGGTCCTTTAATTGCTATAAAATTTGCAGAGGATTCAGTAGCAACAGCTTTTGCAATTAGTGTTTTTCCAGTACCAGGTGGGCCGTAGAGTACCATTCCTCTAGGTGGGGTTATTCCTAAGCGTTCAAAACCTTCTGGATTTGTAAATGGCCATTCGACAGTTTCTTTCAGCTTCTGCTTAACCTCTTCCAAGCCTCCAACTTCATCCCATTTAACCTTTGGAATTTCCACCATTACTTCTCTAAGTGCAGAAGGTTCAACATCCTTTAGAGCTTCTTTGAAATCACCCTCATTTACTTCCATTTCTTGGAGTAATTTAGGTGGTATTGGTTCATCTAAATCTATTTCAGGCAAGTATCTTCTTAGTGCACTCATTGCAGCTTCTCTAGCAAGTGCTGCTAAATCTGCACCCACAAATCCATGAGTAATCTCTGCAAAAAAGTTTAATTCTTTCCATTGCCCATTTTTGTCTCGTCTGATTGGCATTCCTCTAGTATGAACTTGCAAGACTTCTTTTCTTCCGTCCCTGTCAGGAATTCCAATTTCGATTTCTCTATCAAATCTACCAGGTCTTCTGAGAGCCTGATCGATAGCATCTGGTCTATTAGTGGCTGCAATAACTATAACTTGTCCACGAGCCTGCAGTCCATCCATTAGAGTTAGCAGTTGGGCCACAACTCTTCTCTCTACTTCACCTTGTGTTTCATCTCTTTTGGAGGCGATTGAATCAATTTCATCAATAAAAATAATAGATGGTGAATTAGTTTCAGCTTCCTCAAACTTTTGTCTCAAGTGAGCTTCAGACTCTCCATAATATTTATTCATAATCTCAGGTCCTTGTATAGAAAGGAAATTAGCCCCAGATTCGTTAGCTACAGCTTTTGCTAGTAAAGTTTTACCAGTACCTGGCGGTCCATAAAGCAGAACTCCTTTTGGAGGGTCAATACCTAATGCATCGAATAACTCGGGATGTTTGAGCGGTAGCTCAATCATTTCTCTTACCTTTTTAATTTCTTCCTTTAATCCACCAATGTCCTCGTAGACAACACCAGTAGTGCTTAATTCTTCTTCCTTTACTGGATCTTCGTGAACCTGAATTACAGTGTCAGCTTGAATTTGGATAATTCCTTTTGGTTGGACCACAGTCACAGCAAATGGTAATCTCCCACCCATTAAAGTTAATCCAGGAACTATTACTACATCTCCTTTTGTTAGAGGTCTGCGGTTTAGTCCTCTAAGAATAACTTCTTCTATTCCCGGCCCAAATTGTACTCTACCAGATTGGTCCATCATAGGTGCTAAGACAACTTTTTGAGCAGGTTTTACTTGAGCTTTCTTTACTTCTACCTTATCTCCTAAATTTACTTTAGCATTGTTTCGTATTAACCCATCAACTCTGATTATTCCTTTGCCTTCATCTTCAGTTCTAGCCCTCCATACTATCGCAACAGTAGGATCTCTTCTCCTTCCGTGTATCTCAACAATATCTCCAATTGATAAGCCAAGCTCATTTCTTGTTACAGTATCTAATCTCCCTCTACCGTAGCCTACTTCATCTTGTAGAGCTTCGGCAACTTTTAGAGTGATTGACTCTTCTCCCATAGGTATATTGTAGTATTTGGGTTCAAATAACTAATGTTCGCTATTTTTCTTAGTCCTTATTCTATTTCCGAATATTAATACAACACTAGCTATAGGCATTATAATGGATGAGAACTCAGGTATTGCATGTTGTGTAGATGTAGTGTAATCTCCCGTTGCAGCATTTGGTGTAGGGTTTCTAACATCGCCCCAACCACTTCTAAATTCTTTAAAAGATACATCTGAGGTTGCAGCTTTGAAACCATCACCCGATGATGTGTCTGGAGTAAATGTATCACTATATGCTACAGCCAATGCTACGTGCTCTTGTCCATTTGCAGTTTCATATCTATAATAACCAACACCATATTGTGCTGCAGTATTCCATTCTGAAAAGGTTCCATCCCATGAGAAGACACGTGCATTAGAAGACCCATAAGAACAAATAACGTAATCATAATCTCCAGCATTTGCACTATCTTCCATTAGGACAGCGTATGTGTACTCGCTGGCATCAGGATCAGCTTCAAGAAACATCATAAAGTACATAAATTCACCATCCCAATAATACATCAAGTTGTCATACCTTGAACCGCCGTCATCAGCATTCAATATGTCTACAGCATCAGTATCAGAATCTACATTATCAGCACCTAGCTGTATCCAATTTCCAGAATTCCAAGCTGGGATACTAGGCGTACCTCTGCTTCCGTTTTTAGGATTTGGCTCATCAGTAAGAGTTACTTTGTCATATATCTCAGACTCACCCTCATCTTTTTCATTATCCCAAGATTTGATATAAATGTAGTAATTTCCAGTTATTCCAAGTAGTTCTATTTCATCTTTATCATTTGCTGCAGGAGTACTTACACTATTTCCCCAATCGCTTATTGCTTCTACATATGAGCTTATTTCACAAGATTCAATAAATCCATAATGTCCTCTTATTTCTATCAATTTTTCAGCCCCTAAATCGTTGTCAGAAAAACCGGTTGATGCGTTAAAATCTGTATCTATTAGTATGAATATTTGGTCCATGTTAGTTAAGACCGGTGCACCATACCTAAGTTCAGTACCTTCTTGTACGTCAAAATCAAGAGCAGGACTATTTACACCTTTAATCCTTGCAGATTCATCCGTAAAGTTTGTTCCACCTAGAATAGTGTTTTCAACATTTATGTAATAAAAGGTGTCTCCGTTACTGTCAGTTAAGTTCGCATAACCTAATATATCAATATTTGAGTTAAACGCGTCATTACCATTATCTGCCTTTATCAGGGCATTGTTTCCCCAGTCTTCAAAACTACCATCAATACTTATTCCACCATTAATTCCGGTTTCAGCTGAATTCTTTTCCAAACGCTTTGCTTTAACAGCTTCCTCAAAAAAGTATTCATTCCTTGACAAATCTATAATATTTGTAGAGTCATAATTTCCTTCAGCATCACTCAAAGTTACTAGATATTTCGATCCTTTTCCAGCATCAAGACCCAAATCAAAAGTAGGAATTTGTAATTCTAATCCAGTTGATGCACCAGCTGAAGAAGTGGTATTTGCTTGCAAATTCGTCAAACTGTAAAAGCCGTTCCAGTCATCGGTATTTCTAGAATTATCGAACACATAAAGTAGTGAAGTTGATACAGTACCAGTGTCTTCTCCATAAATTTCTACTAAATTGTCAGCACCTAAGCCTGGAAAGTAGTAACCTGTTGTTTCGTCATTATCGCTATCAATCAATATTCTAAGAGTAGATCCAGTGTCGTCGGTAAACATTGGTTCTTGAGTTTTTATGAGAAATGACAGATAAACATTATCGATAGTTATTCCTGTCTCAATAATATCTATGTTACTGTTGTTCATTGAGTCTCCTATCGGATCCAAATTCATTTCCGTTCCTATCCAATCATCAAAAACCCCATCTATAGAGACATTGTCCTTGGTTTCGCCACTGTCCCAAAGAAATAGGACGGCACCCCCCCCAATCAAAAGTGCAAGTAATATTGCAATAGTTGTTACTCTAGCCGTGTTGCTTGCAGCTTCAAGTTCAATGTGTGAATATCCACCTAAACCACCTCTAGATAGCAATCCACTACCGTTTGTTAATCCGTTACCGTTTGTTAATCCGTTACCGTTTGTTAATCCGT
>JBJLBY010000033.1:0-25437 GCA_045567975.1 Candidatus Poseidoniales archaeon
TATCTTTTTCTTCTATACATCCACTGGAAGAAATAGTGGCCATCAGAAATAGAAAAAATGTCATGATAGTCATTGTTTTCTCTTTCATCATATTTTCTTGATAATCCGGATGAAGATAAGCCTTAGCATGTATCAAATTGCATATTTAGAGGCCTTTACTTTGTAGCTTAATGTCTGTTCAAATAGCAAGAAAAGTTGCGTTGGCCTATTGGGGGTTTTCGAAGAAAGCTTCCTCAAGAGCCAAGTCAGGAGTTGACATAGATATAGTTAAAGGAAATGGCACCAGCGGGCTAGAAACAGCGACAGCTCCAATGAAAAAATTTGCTACAATAGTTGAAAAGGCTTGGACAGATTACACCGGTCAAGTTGGAGGATATGGTCGAATTCCTTTTGAAAAGTTAATTGATTTTGCAGCCCAAGCTCGAAGTGATAACGAAGCTATAGGTAAATCAAATTTAGAAGAAGTACAGAAATGGTCTCAAGTTTTGATTAATGAGTATCCAAGTTACTTTGTTGCAAGAGCTAAAGAAAAAAAAGGAACAATGGAATTATTAATAAATACCAAAAATTAAACTTTATTAATTCACATTAAAGTAGAGATTTAATGAAAATATACACCAGAGCCGGAGACGAGGGGGAGACAGGTTTGCTTTATGGGAGTAAAGTTTCTAAGAATTCACCACTTCCTGAGGCATACGGTACCGTTGACGAAGCACAAGCTATTCTTGGTCTAGTTCGAACAGAATGTGAAAAGGGTAGTGATTTAGATGATAAAATAATTCACATTGAAAGAGATTTGTATGTTTTGATGGCTGAATTAGCCACAGACCCTTCTAATCATCATAAGTTAGAGGAAGGGAAAAGTAAAGTTAACCAAAAAATGGTTAATTTCCTAGAAGAATTCATAGATGAAATAACTTCACATTTTGAGTTACCTAAAGAATTTGTCTTGCCAGGTCAAAATAGAATTTCAGCTCTTATTGACGTTGCTAGAACTGTAGTTAGAAGAGCAGAGAGATGTGCAATTGCATGCGAAATAGAAGGTTCCCTAGTAATACCTTATCTAAATCGTCTTTCGGATTTATTGTGGGCCATGGCGCGTTGGCAGGAAGGCGAATCTATCACCTCACGTTCAGTTAAATGAAAATTCCTGATCATTTACAAAAGCCTCTTCTTGAACAATTGGGAGACCAAACAAATTCAGATGATTATTTGATTCTTCGAGGTTCAGCCCTTGGATATGGTTTGCTTGGTGATAACAAAAAAAGAGATGAATTTATCTCTAGATTTATCTCGATAGATTTACCAGATTTAGAAGGGAATTTTCTAGCACGTGAGTTGCAAGCGAGAGGAGTAGGTAGTAAATTAATTGGAGAGAATTACATTAATTTTTTAGATCAAGCCAAAGAAATTTTTGAGACAGAGTTAGAAGATGCCCTTCCAGAATTACCAGACGATATAGAAATTGATGTTGCACCAGAGCCACTAAAAAAAGCAAGACAAGCCCGTAGTGGGTTAATGGAAAATGCATTTTTAAGAGAAGAGTGGGAAACTTGTGTAAGAGAGGCTGAACATGGTAGATCTATAATTCCCGATTATCTTCTTTACCAGCCACATAGAGAAGGTTACCCTATTGAGTTTGTTGCCAAAGGTATGATTTCAGAGGATAAAGAACTAATTTCTAAAGGCGTTGAGATGCAAGAGGAATTTTTGCAATATGTTATTGAGGTTGGTTATCTTAAGCCATGGGAAGAAGCATATTTTGTTTCATATGCAATTTCAGTTTTCTCACGTAATTTCTTATGATTTACATAGTTTAAATTCTTAAATAGTATTCTGCAACTCTCTAATTCTTAGGAGACACTATGAACTCTCAGATATCTTTAATGAGCAATAAAATCCTAGCTTGGGCAGTCGTTTTAACCCTTGTTTTGAGCATAATACCTACAATCACAGCAACACATGATGAAGAAGATATCATAAATGTTGAGAATGGTCTTTTTGCATGGAATGATGATGAATTAAACAATGATCTAGCATTTTATGCACATAGTGCAGGGGAGGATTTGGATAATATAACTATCTCAGTTTGGAAAAAATTACCCTCAGGCAACTGGACAGAGTATGACGATGGAGAAACAGATGATTATGGTGAAGTGATATTCTTTAATGTAACTAGCGGAGAGTACAAATGGGAGGCCTATGAGGATAACGAAAAAATAGATTATGAAGGTGGTTATTCTTTAGTTTCTAATAATTATGATTTAGGTCATGTTGGATTTTGTGATGATGATGTTTTTGGAGCATACGTAATGGATGGTGATGAAACTATTGATTCAGCCTACGTTGAGATTTATGATGTCAATGGAACTTTGGTTGATTATGGATATACAGACGAAGAGGAGGATGACAATTTTACTTTATTCTTATCAGATGATTTAGAGGTTGGTTATCATGATTTTTTTATTTGGGAAGAGTACAATAACAGTGATTCACTCTTACAAAATGGCAGTTTTTATTTCTTGAATGAAAGTGATTCAGATGATTCAGATTATGATGTGTGGTTTGATTACATGTATGTAGATACCTATGATGAAGATGATGATGGTTATGAGGATACTATAGAATGGCAATATGATCCAGACACAGGTTGTGAATGTGAAGTAGATATAACTGTAACTTTTGATGTGTACGATAATGGAACTGGCGATTGGATTGATGGAGATGCTCTAAATTATACGATTTACTATGATGATGGCGATGATTTCTCTCATTCCTGGGATCCTTGGTACAATGGTTCTTTTGATTTTTACGTTGAATTATTTGATGAAGATGGCAACCTTGCAGATGACGTTTCATATTTTGATGTAAGTTTGAATGTTAAAGGGCAAGGCGGAGATGATGAAGACGATGATGAAAATATTAATGATTATCTTGGAGTAGTTTTCGAAGATGGAGGGGCGTCTGAAGATGCTTATTATGACATATATGACAGTGATGGATGGGTTGATGGTGGTCACGCAAATAGTGATGGCTTTTTCATTTCTGAAGATTTAGATGAAGGTTGGTATTATCATTATATTTATTTGAATAATGATACAGATGAAGTTCATCAGAAAGGTCCCTTTTATTCATATGGTGATTCTACAAATCATACAGTTATCAATGTAGACATGGCAGTATTGGAAGACGAGGATGAGGATGGAGAACCTACATTCGAGTGTTCAGATAACGCAACATGTGATGACGCCTACTTCAGGGCACATCAAGGTAATTGGGAGGATGGAATATCCAATGTAACTATCCAGATTTCTAAATATGATGAGAATGGTACTTTGGATGATTATGATGTTATTTATACAAACGAATCAGGCGATGCAGTTTCTTATGATTCTCCGTGTGGAGAATACGTTTGGGAGGCAACATATTTTGGTAATGAAATAGATAATGGAACTTACCTAATATGGGCTAATTGTAATACTACAAGTATTGAGGATTTTGGCATTGGACATTATGGCGTTATTTTATCTGAATCAGATGCGTCCAATGGTGATGATGAAGATTATGATGAATGGTTTAATGATTGGTATTACGAGTATCAATCAAATGACACAGTAAAGATTTATTTTGATCCAAATACAGATTGTGATTGTGATATTTACGTATTCGTTGATATGTATGTGTATGACAGTGATGGAGATTATGTTGATCACTTTTCAGATGAGGGTTACATTTATGGGGACGAAGAGGAATGGTGGGATCTAATATTCACGGCAGATTATACAGATTATTATTCATTCAATTTTGATTTGTGGGATAATGATAATTATGAAGATAATTTCAGTCTAAATAACATATATCTAGAGGTAGATGATAATGGAGGAGATGACGAAGACAGCGATGATATTGGCCATGTTGGTGAAATCACAGATTGGCATGGTGACGAGTACGTTAATGATTACCTAGGTGCAGTGTCTTACGATCGAGAGATCAAAGAGGACGCATATTATGAGATATATGACGAGAATGGCAACTTAATAGATTCTGGCCATCCAAATACAGAATTTGGTGTTTTCATATCTGCGAATTTATCAGAGGGAGTATATTATGGGGTTGTTTACTATGAAGAGAGTGACGATCTGCTTCAAATGTCTTCATTCTATTCATATGGCAATTCATCAGGTAACACTTCAAATGTTATTAATGTGGAAATGGGAGTTATGGAGGATGAAGATGAAGAAGGAGAGCCTAATTTATTTTGTGAAGATGGACCTTGCGACGATGCATTTTTCCGTGCCCATATTGGTGATTTCGATAATGGAGTGGCTGGTGTTGAAATTGAGATTTGCAAATATGATGATGATAATGATGAGTGTGAATATTATGACACTATCCAAACTAATAGTAGTGGAGACGCGATAAGTTATGATGGAGATTGTGGAGTCTATGAATGGAATGCAACATACATGGGTGACGAAATTGATGGAGGGGCGTATCGAATCTTAGCCCATTGTGATAACAACGGCGGTGGTGGAGATGATGGTGATTATGTTGAATGGTTTAATCAACATGAATTTGATGTAGATGGTTATGAAATAAATATTTGGTATGATCCAAATACAGGTTGTGACTGCTATGTAGAAGTCGAGGTTTATGTTGATATATTCAAAGATAATGATGATCCTGATGATGATGGCTACGTAGATTCAATAGATGAATTACATATGATTTACAGTGACGACTCAGACTGGTTCGTTCAGAATTGGAGCGCACTTCATTATGGAGAGGGTCAATATGAGTTCCATGTTTACCTGTATGATCAAGAACACGAACATGATGAAGATGAGTTCTGGATATACGACGTTTATCTCGGTGACAATAATTCAGATGATTGTGAGGGCATAAGTTGTGGTTTTGAAAGCGCCTCTTCCATAATTGATTGGGAGGAGGATGGAACTATTAGTGATTTCATTGCAGTCGTAGATATGCACGATTATGATGACAATGCTTGGTATTCCTATGAAATTTATGATTCAACAGGCGATCAATTAATTGCAGAAGGTAGTGAAAACCTTAGTGAGGTTGTTATTTACGAGAATTTAACGGAGGGATGGTATCACTATGTCTTAGAGGCTTATGTTGATGGTGAGGAATATACAGTTCAAAGTGGTATGGTTTATTCATATGGAGAAAGCGATGACTATGATGAACTTAATATCGATTCTTGGATTGATCATAATGTTGTAGAATTTAGTGGATATTATGGTGCTTACGATGCAAATAATGGTCCGGCTGATATCGAAATTATAATCCATCAACTTGGTGACGATAATGAATGGCACCATTACGAAACAATTTACACAGGCAGTGATGGTAGGGCCTCCCTAAGTGATACAGATTGTGGAAAATATATCTGGAGTGCAGTAGATTCGAATGGTAATGAGTTAGAAGATGGAAAAAAAGGGTCATTCATAATGACTTATTGTGAACCAGAGGAAGAGTATGATCTTTGGATTATGACTTTTAACTCCTATCCAAAGAGAAACAACGATACAGGTTTACTTATTTGGGATGAAGCCTATGTTGAAGTTTCAGCCTACTGTACGAACGACTGTGAAGCAGAAGTTCGTTTTGTATTAAAAATATATGATGAGAATGGCAACATTGTATTTGAAGATGACAAAACTGATTGGGTTGGCAATTACATTCAATTCCCTGATATTTTATTACAAGAACCTGGGGACTATGAGTTTGTAACCACTTTGTATGAGATTATGGAGGATGGCTCAGAAAAGTACACAGATGAGAGTAGTTTTTCAGCACAGGTCTTTGATTTTGGATTTGATTATTCCGTTGATACACAAGATAATGAAGCTTTTCTAAAGATAAGTCCATATACAAATTATGGGGGAGATGTTGATGCAAATTTATATGTTAATATATGTTCTTTAGAAGAGAACGAAGATGAATGTGATGGTGATTTCTATGACTGGTTCACGTTTAATGTTTCTATGTCCAATAATGATATTGAGGAAATTACCCTTAACTGGACATTAGATGATGGGCAATATGCGTTATACATTGGCTCTGCAACCAATTGGCTCTACTTTTGGGGACATGATGAAGTTAGGAGTATAATTACAATTATTTCTAATAAAGCACCAGATGTTGATGCAGTCAACATAAATGGAGTCTTAGCAAATAATGCGATGCTATACGAAGGCCAAGATTTGTTGATTAGAGTAGATGCTTCAGATGTTGATGGAGATGACTTGACCTATACTTGGAATATGGGAGATGGAGGTCCTAATGAGACTTCAAATGCGAATACATTTGATTATAGATATCTAGATGATGGAAAATATGATTTCATAGTATCAGTATCAGATGGTGTAAACACTTGGACCGAAACTTTCAAACTAGATGTTAAGAACAAAGCTCCGGTTTTAACCTTCCCACAGATAAACAATATTACTGATGAAGGTAAATCTTTAGGATTTACAGTTGAGCCAGAAGATGTTATCGCAGATGAAGTCACAGTTACTTGGACGTTTGAAGGTGGAATTACTTTAGAAGGGAATTTCGTGCAGTATATGTTCAAGGATGATGGTATCTACCAAGTCGTTGTTACAGCTAAGGATGATGATGGTGGAGAGACGGTTGAAGTCATTAAAGTAACAGTCAAGAATGTTGCACCTGTCTTTGAAGAATTCATGCTACCTACTAGCGCTGAGGAAGGTCAATTACTTGATTTCAGAGTATCAGCTTCAGATCCTGGAGATGATACAATCACGTACACTTTCGACTTCGGTGACGGTACAGCACAATTACTTACAAAAGACGGTAATGTAAGCCATAAATTCGCAGAGGGCGATACATTCACAATAGTTATTTGTGCCCTAGATGAGGATGGTGGCGAAACATGTAGAACAGAAGAGTTACCAGTTTCATTGCTTGAACAATTAGAAGAGAGTGGATTGCCTGGATTTGGATTAGTAAGCGTAATCTCAGCTCTTGGTGTTATTGGAATTCTAAGACGTAGAACGCACTAAGTTGTTTAACGGCATATGGAGTGATAGGGAACATGATTCCCAGACTTCCTACAACTTGTGAAGGAGTTGACAAACTATTAGCAGGAGGTTATGAGCAAGGGGCCGTTTCTCTTGTTTATGGGGAAGCTGGAACTGGAAAAACTAGTATGGCTTTGCAATTATCTCGAGAGGCAATCAAATTATATCCAGATCATGTAGTTCTATTTGTCGACACAGAAGGTCTTTCAATAGAAAGAATGACACAAATATTTGGAGATTGTGATGCCTCAAAATTATTGATGATACGCCCCTCAAGCTTAAATGACCTTCATCAAACATTGACTGGTAAATTAGAACAACATGATAAAATTTCACTAGTAGTCGTAGATACTATCAATGCATATGTTAGATTGTCTTACATGAAGAATAAGCAGTTGTCTTCACGTCAATTTCTGGAAATGACTTCTATTCTCCAGCCGTTAGCTGAGAAAGGAGATTATCCCGTTTTAATTACGGCACAAGTGTTCGAGAAGGATGGAGAAATAGGTCCTTACTTTGGCAAATCATTGATGCATCTTTGTAAAACAATAATACATTTAGAAAAAACCAAAATTCCTAGCTCTCGACGTATTCGTCTTAAGAAACATAGATCTCTTCCTGAAGAATCGGTTGAAGATTTTATTTTAACAAACAATGGAATAGAATAAACTCAACTCTTTAATTGTCCCACCATTCACCCACTCTATGTCCGAATATGATGATTTCATAGGCAGAGTAAAGGAACTAAATTTGATTGGTAGTTTAACAGGCCTAATGGGCTGGGATCAGGAGACTATGATGCCACCTAAGGGAGGCAAACTCCGTTCAGAAGTAATGGCATTCTTATCAAAGCAAGCTCATTCCAGAATGACTGATCCAGAGATGGGGAAATTGTTAGATACACTCGAGTCACAAAATTTAACAGACGAACAAGCTGCAAATGTTAGAGAGATACGTAGAGGCTATGACAAAGCTACGAAACTTCCTGAAGAATTAGTGGAAGAAAAAGCAAGACATAAGTCGCAAGCACTTCAAGTTTGGCAGGAAGCAAGGTCAGAAAATGATTTTGAAAAATTCAAGCCTTATCTTGAAAAAACAGTTGAATTGACTTGTAAAACTGCAGAATTTTATGGATATGATGATAATATTTATGATGCATTATTAGATATTTATGAGCCAGGAATGACTGTTGCCCAATTAGATCCTCTATTTGCAGGACTAAGAGAAGCTATTGTACCATTAGTAAAAGCAGTAGGCGATAGTCCAAATCAACCTGACATAAGTTTCCTTGACATTGGTAAATTTACTGAAGAAAAACAACGTGAGTTTTCACTTAAGGTAGCTGAAAGTATTGGTTTTGATTTTGATGCAGGAAGAATGGATACCTCCACTCATCCCTTTTGCTCAGGTGCAGGACCAAATGATGTTCGGTTTACCACAAGATATGATGAAGAATTTCCATTTGGATGTTTGTATGGAGTAATGCATGAAACTGGCCATGGAACATATGAGCAGGGATTATTGCATGAACATGAAGGAACACCTATGGGTCAGGCAGTCTCATTGGGAGTTCATGAATCTCAATCTAGAATGTGGGAAAATATGGTTGGAAGAAGTAAAGAATTTTGGCAATTTTACATGGACGAATTCAAAGCATGTTTTGATCATTTACCTTCTGACTTATCAGTAGATACTTTGCATAGAGCAGTTAACACAGTTCAGCCATCTCTAATTCGTGTAGAATCGGATGAAGCAACTTACAATCTTCACATTATGGTTAGATATGAAATTGAAAAACAGTTGGTTAATGGAAATATCAAAGTAGGAGATTTACCAGAATTTTGGAATAGTAAAATGGATGAATATTTGGGAGTTACTCCACCTAATGATACTAAGGGCGTTTTACAAGATATTCACTGGTCGATGGGTGCTATTGGCTATTTCCCGACATACACACTTGGTAATCTTTATGCAGCTCAGCTTTATGCGGCAGCACTAGCAGATGATTCAAGTATTCCAGACAAGATTGCTAAGGGAGAATTCAGAGTATTATTAGACTGGATGCGCAGCCACATTCACGTACATGGTTCAAAACTACTTCCAGTAGATTTAATGACTCAAGCCACTGGTAAAGAACCCAGCAGTGAAGACTTCGTAAATTATATACAATCAAAGTATACAAAAATTTACGGATTATAGATTGGTAGCCCCCCTCGGATTCGAACCGAGGTCTCAGGCTCCAAAGGCCTGAATGATGGACCGCTACACTAGGGGGCTTCCTTTGTCCAAAGAATACACTCTTTAGGACTGTTGCCATATGAACAGTAATTAATAACCGCCTCTTCTTGCACAACAAGATGACTGCCGGCGACCGTTTCATGAAAAAAATCAGTGACTACTATGATGACTTAGGTTATCCTGTAGTGTGGGACGGTGAAGGCAAAAAAAGGAAACTTGAGATTCAGTTAAAATCTGAATCTGGTTATTTTGTAACAGCTACTCTTCTGGCTCGCGGCGATGATATTGTTATACAGGATGAATGGGGTCGTGAACAGCTAATTAAGGCAACAAAAGGAAATTTAGAGCTTATCAAGTCTTGGTCTGAAAAGCGTTAATCAGGTAAGCGACTCATACTTTTTACGTTAGGTCTTGAAATAATTTTAAGTTTTGTCATTTCTTTATTTTCGAATGTAAAAATCCATGGTTCACACCAACCTATTTCAGTTTTCAATATTTGCTCAGATGAATAGTTCTTTAGCGACATTACTATTGCTCTGATGCTATTGCCGTGAGCGCCAATTATTACATTCTTACCTTCAAAAACATGTGGTAGGATTTCAGATTCTAGGTATGGAATTACTCTTTCAGCAGTATCCTTCAGCGATTCTCCGCCAGGCGGTGGAATATCATAACTTCTTCTCCAAATTTGTACTTGTTCTTTTCCGAATTCTTCCGCAGCTTCAGCCTTGTTTTGACCTATTAAATCACCATAATTTCTCTCGTTCAGAGCTTTATCTTTGATGACACTGAGATTTTGTTGTCCTATTCCTTCTAAGATTAGACTTAAGGTATCTTGTGCACGAATAAGGTCTGAAGTAAATGCAATGTCAAATTTATAATCTTTTAACAGTTTAGCAGCTTGATTAGCTTCATCTATGCCTTGTTGGTTGAGTTCAACATCTTTCCAACCAGTAAATCTATTCTGATCATTGTAGACTGAAAGACCATGCCTTACTAAGATTAATTTTCCGTTATTCATTGGTTGAAATGGTCTATGGAAACTTCTCCATATTTAGGTAATGGCGTTGCATTAATTCTAAGCTTTTTCTGAACTTCTTTAGCTAATTCTTTAGTTGATCCGTGAACAGTATAGACTTGTTTAGGATTACATTCTTCAATAAATTTCATGGTTGAGTCATAGTCTGCATGATCACTAATTGGGAATCCAGCATCTACTCCCCTTAAAGCCCATTTTTCGAACGCACACCATCCAGAGACACGTGCTACTTTTGCACCATTACTTCTCAATTCATTAATGTAAGGATTAGGTTTTCTTCCATTCGTTGCTGTTGTTGAGGTTACTACTAACCCCGGTTTCTTTCTTTCACTTTCATTTAATTCATCATATCTAACATAGTCAAGTTTTACACCATATTTTTGATAGATATCACTCACTGAGCCAACAACATCAGATACTGCAGGAATAACTCCGCCTTTGTTTGCAGTGGCTATTACTTCCTGAGCTTTTCCGAGAGAATACGCACCTACGATTCCACCCCCGTTGTTTGAGGTTACCTTAATCCAAGCCTCTAAATCTCTTAGAACTTCGTTTCTATCAGGCAAAGATTGATTTGGCTTTCCATAGGTAGATTCTATTATCAAGGTGTCACAATCTCTGGGTTCGGCAATTCCGGCAGTCACAGTCCCATATGGATTGTAATCTCCAGTGTAAAGCACTCCGTGACATTCAATCATGGCAGATCCAATTACATGTCCTGCAGATATAAATTCTAGTTCAAAATCATTTATTTTAAATTTTTCATTATAGTTGTGTGTTGTGGCTTTCTTAGATTTAGTTCTAACTCTCATAACATCAGCAGTTGGCTTTGTCATGTGAGTATTAGGCCTTAAGTGATCTGAATGGGCATGAGTAATCGCAGCATCAGGTCTACTGTTTGCAGGGTCTAAGTAAACAGCTCTCTTACTTTCTTTGAGACAGATTCCTTTGTAGTCGAAAATCTCCAATTAGATTCCACCTTTGAGGCCGAATGAATATCTAGATGGTTCTCTCCATCGATGTCCTGTCAAATATCCACACAGGTTACACTTGAATCCAATAGCAACTTTTCCACCATATAGAGTCGCATTGTGAACCTTTTTGAGTGACGAAGTACAAACTGGACATGGTTGACCAGGTGATGCAAATTCTCCGCGATGGTGGTAATGACCACTTTGGTCTTCACCTGGCCTTATTCTTCTCCATCTTTTTACTACAGGATCATATCCTAAACCCTGTTTTTTGAAATCCTTTTCGTCGGCCTCAGGTGCCGCACCTACAGATCTAGTTCGAATTCCAATTTTTATCTTTTTTGAGAGTATTGCAATAATACGCATTCTTTCAGCAGATAGTCGATAAGCGTCATCATCTTCTTTTAATTTCGCTAGCACTTTCTTGTGCATTTTTGTTTGAGTATCTATAGTTCCTCTTTCTTTTAGAACTTTCAAAACTGCATCAATTATTACTTTCTTACTGGGTTTTCGATACTCCATTAATTAGTCAATAAGCATAGAGGTTAAAGCCTGTTGGACAGAATAGTAGTTTTTATAATCCCATTACAACAATTGGTATACAACCGGAGGTTGATATGTCATTTGAAGAATTGGATGAATTATTTTATTTGCTGGAGAATCCGACTAGACGAAGGATCCTCCAATTATTATCAGTTGAACGTCTTTATCCACTAAAAATGCATAAACAATTATCTCGTGAGATGGATGTAACTCAGCAAGCAATTGTCAAACATCTAAAAATTTTAGAAGAACATGGTTTTGTTAAGTCAAAAGATGAGCCTAGCAATAGAGGACCTAGACGTAGAGTCTATACAGCTTCAAGGGAAGTATCATTGCATATTGATGTAGGGCCTTCGACCTACAAGCAGAAAGCAGAAACAAATTTTGATCTTTCAAATCTTTCACCCCAACACAAGAGAGTTTTAGATGCCATAGAAGAATCAAGACAAATGGATTCCAAAGGACGTATAGATCTTCTTTCCAGAGTCTCAGAGGATCTTAGAATATCTATAAGTGATGTGGAAGACGAAAGGCGTAGTTTGATGACACTTCTTGGTGAGCTGAACAGACAGATAACATCTACGGCTCAAAATGCAAATTGTAATTATCATGAAAGAATTCTTCTTCACCATATTTTACACAATAAGGATTACACAATTGAAAGTGCAGCTTCTTCATTAGGACTCCGTGAAGCCGAAGTTAGAAATATTCTAGAGAATTTACAAGCTAGAGGCCTTACAAGGTAGCTACATTTTAAATAGAATAGTAAAATCACTTTTTATCTTCAATATGTACCATATACGAAATCTTCTCGTCATTTTACTCGCATTCAGCTTTTTTCTTCCTCTGACTACAGGTCAAGATAATACTTACAGAGTAGAAGGTTTGCCAGATGATTTGCATTATGAAACTAGCAAAGTATATACAGTAACTTTAACAGCCAGTAATTACTCTGCAATTGCTAACGTAAATATTTCTATTACTAATGGAACTCTAAGCGAAACAGAGACCTTTGAAGAAAATGTCCTTTCATTAAATCTTGCATCCAGTGAAGATGCCTGGACCTTCTATTGGAAAGCGCCTTCTGAAACATTTGAGCTAGGAGAAGGAAACGCAGTATTATCTATAATCTTTGAAGATTCAGAGGGTTTAACTTGGTCTTCCTATGAATCAGTCCTTAGACCTCCAGAAGTTCATGCGCACGCTGAGCCTGCAGTTCCAGACTGGGCTTTGTCTATGGCTTGGACTGGTGCTAGTATTACTGTAATTGTAACAGTAATAGGTGCATTAGTTCTTAGAAGAGACCAACTCAGATAAATTTTGTTTTGTGAAATAGTATTGATTTAACGTAAGGTATATATGCTATGCCAGCTGTCTATATGCCTGACTTCGGTCAGAGGACATAACTATGAAGCGCAGAATAGTAAACGATGAGCAGGCAGTTTCTCCTGTAATTGCGGTTATCTTAATGGTAGCCATTACAGTCGTTCTGGCTGCAGTATTGTACGTTTGGGCTAGCAGTTTCCTTGGTGGTACAACCAAGAACGCACCAACCGGCAGTATGATAGCAAGCGAAGACGGAAGTGGCGTCTGGACAATTCAAATTGTCAAGATTAACCCACAAGTTTCCGTAAACTCAGTACACTGGTATCTTTTGGATACCTTGGGTAACACTAAGACTGATGGCTTAGTCTCCGATGTCTATGGCTACTATGCTGGAAACGGCAAAGCTGTAGTTTTCGTTGACAACGACTTCAATGGTAAATTGAGTCCAGGTGATAAATTTGAAGCAAATCCAGGCGAACCAGGTTCAGCCTTGGAATCTGAAAGTGGAATCACTGACTACTCGTTCCGTTTGAAGTTCGAGCCTACTGGTGACGTAATCGGTTACGATATTACTCTACAAGCATAGAGTAAGTCACTAGAACAGAACAAGGGCTATGTCCTTGTTCAACCGGTAAGTCGGGGGCTTCGGCCCCCAATTTACCAAATATTTTTTATTTTTTAACTTAACCAGGGAACTCTCTGTGCAGGAATTGCACCCTTTTCTAGGCCAAGTTTCACTTTAGACTCAGGCAATAGTTCAATTATCACATCTTCAATTTTTGAGTGTCTTGGAGGTTTCCCAATTTCTAATTTTCCTTCTACTAAAGACGCATCAGGGTATTTCTTTAGAAATTCTATTGCACCACCATCCCATGGAGCAGGTCCTTTGTGTGGTACAATCTTTGGTAATTCAATAGTTGCAGTCTCAATTACAATGAATCCTTTCTGATCTAAATTAGCATTCCATGCAATTGGTTCGAAGTCCTTTACAGCCCTATAGATTTTCCTTGCTTGTTTCTGTAACCAAGGTAGTATGGTTTCTTCTGTACCTTCAGGTAATTTCATACTTATTGTTGTCACAAATCCTTTGGTTTCCCTTTCCTTATCTTTTGGGAAGAAGAAATCTTTGGATGGATTTTCTATAAACCCTTTTGAAGCTAGAATAGCAGTTCCTAATCCTTTTACTGTAACTCCTGCAGCAACATTCCGGTTTGAATCTACAGGGTCCTTAATTATAATTGGAGCATCTTGAGCTTCTTCTATTTTATCCATCACAATTGGAGGTTTCCAATTAGCAATTTCATTAACTAGATTTGTAAAACTCCCATATTTTATGCATAAGATTTCTACTAAATAACCTGAAAATCCACCAATTGCAGCACCAGCACCATATGCGCCACATCCTTTCAGAAACTGCTTTGCTAATCTCACATCATCTTCTCTACCTTTAATGTTTTGATTTACCCATTCAGTATGATATGGTGTTCTATCGACTGCAGAAACAGGTTTTGAAGAGTCATTTATGGCGTAGCAAGGTACAACATCAATTCCTATTCCATTAATTTCGCCACGAAGGTAGGGGTGTTGAGCATATAATTCTTTTCCGTTTGGTAAAATTTTACGGGCGATATCTAAACCTTCTTTCTTTAAATCTGTTCCACTTTCAAATTTTATGAATAAATCAATGTCTGCACTTTTTAGATTTGTACCTTTAGCAATAGATCCTACTACCATAGTTTCTACATTTGTTTCGCTAACTTTGCTAGTTAAATCTTTTATAATTATAGAATAATTTTCAGCTTCTTTAGCATTGGGTTTTATTTTTTCCAATACTTCATTTAGTAATTGTTTCACTCTTCCTCATCAGAGAGGTCAAATTTACCTTTACGCCAAGCCTTTGTCCTCTCTTTTTCAGCTCTTTTCATCAAAGTCTCAAGATCGTCCTTTATTGGTAGAAAAATAGGAATAATAAATACGATAAGTCCTATTATTAATGATAAAATTCCCCAAAGTAAGTAATCTTGTTGATATGTTACACTTTCTATGAAGAAACTAATGGCCATCAAAGAGAAAATAGTGCTAATCCATATTATTCTTCTATAGCTTTTTTCGCTAAAATAGAATTTATCACCTTCATCAGGTATTTCTACAGAAAATTTAGCATCAGGTATTGTTAATTTTTCTTCTTTTCCTGCAGGCCTCTCTAATTTTTTCTTTCTTAGATATAGGTGCGCAACTATTCCTCCACCTAGAAATGCAGCTTGTCCATATCCGGGATCGCCTGCAGCAGTCGCAGCCCATATGGCGTAAGCAACACAAAACCATATTGCTAGAATGATTGAATTGTATAAATCCATGGTCAGGATTCTAAATTTTACTTTCCATAGTTATTGCTTCTACTGGGCAAGCGAAAGCGCACAATGTGCAACCAACGCAGGTGTCATCCATAATCAAAGCTTTTTTAGATTCAAATTGTGAAGTCCTTGCATTTAGATCCCAGGAAATCATATCGATTGAAGCAAAATTACAGTAATAGACACACTGAGTGCATCCAATGCATTTTTCGTTATCAACCAAGGCAATGTAGTCTTTTCCTTGAGGGAGAGATTTCAAAGTAATTTTTCTTAATTCTTTAAACATATCCTTTGCTTTTTCGATACCAGTTGTTGGTAGTTCTTCTTCATCTAGAGCTCCTTTGACTCTCTTTAGCCATTTGTTAGGTTTATGAAAGAAGAGTGATGCAGCAGTCATATTCTGATATCCAGTAGTTCCTCCTGCCATTGCTTGATTCATTTCAGGTTCTGCATTTGGAGCTTCAATTTCTACACCTGATGCGTAAGCTACCATATTTTCTACTAAGTCTGGCATGAAAGTACCGTCCCCGTCAACACATGCTAATTTAGGCATAGTCTCCTTCATCCATTCTTCAGCAGGAACTTCATAGTCAACATCACAGTCTATACGGTCATGAATTCTAGATCCACCCATATCCTCTAATGTTTTGTCCCAATCTTTTCCAGATTGACAAAATAAATCATATCCAGTATCTCCAAGTGCACATATGGAAAAATGAGTCTTAGACAAAATTTTGCCAGCTTCTTTTGCCTCATCATATAATTCTTCAGCATTATCTGGCATTTCGCCTTCGCCCCAAGTGGAGCAAACAATCATGACTCTTGCCATGTTTGCCATTGATTTGATATCAAAGCCGTCCATGTCATGGATTTTACCTTTAAGCCCGTAACGAGTCGCTTCTTTCTCCCATTCTTCGGCCAATCCCTCAGAATTTCCACTCTGTGAACCGAATAGGATATGAAGTTCTCTGTCACCTTTTGACACAAACGAAGCGATATCAGTATCTGGCACTATTTCCCTTCCTCCATACAAGCAACTAAAAATTGCATGAGATCCATCATTTCATAATCATGATGATGTCCCTCCTCAGGATTCATTCTTTCTTCATTCAACATACATTGCATATGCATGTAACACTTTGGACAGCCTCCAAGCATTAAGTCAATACCAGCATCAGTTCCTTGATCTAGTCTTTTCCTGCGTACAGCTTTGGTAGCGTCATTACAGTACATCATAGAAGAAACTCCACAACATAGAGCACGTTCTTTGTTATTCTCTAGTTCTACCATAGTAGCACCATCTACCAATTGTATTAGATCTCTAGGTGCTTCATATTCTCCCATCATTCTTCCTAAACGGCAAGGATCATGGTAAGCTACTGTTACACCTTCAGGTGCCTTAAATTTCAATCCTCGACCTTGCAAGGTTTGTGTAATATGCTCAACTTTGATTCCTAAGGTTCCTGGTAAATCATAGTCAACAGCGAAAGTACGGTAACATTCAGCACATGAACAAGTAACAATCTTAATTCCAGATTCCTTTAGTCTTCTCATATTGTGTTCTTTCAATGCATCAAAAACCTCAAGATTACCTTGCCAAAGCTGGTCGTGTCCAGAGCATTTGAACACATTCATGTCTAATACCAATGGATCAATATCTGCGTAATTCAGTAGTTTGATAGATGCAGCAGCGATTGAGGCATGATCCGCATCTCCCTTGTTGAGGTGCGTAAATTTAACTTCAACATCCATAAAATCTACACATCCAGGAAAATAGCCGTATTCATGTGGCCTTTCGGGTTTCCAAGGCTCTTTTTCCTCATTCATAGCATCTTCTACGATTAATCTTTCAAAGAGAGGGTGCGGTATAGTTCTTGCATATGGTTTCTTTCTACTCATGTTGATGCTCCTAGCGTTGTTAATGCCCTTTGCTCTAGAACATAATCAACATATTCTATATTTTGAGGACATACAGCAGTACACATTCCACAAGTTATGCATGACCACATAGCAACTCCGTCATGTTCATTTTGAAATGTGTTAAATATAATATTCAATTCGTGTTCACCTTCCATATCTCTAACAGGACAGATATCATCACATAGTCCACATTGGTAACAACGATTCAATTTAAATTCATAGATTCTTTGCATACGCCTGTCTTTTATTCCGTTGACGTATAAGTCAAATCTCTCTTCATCGGTTAATGGTTTCGCACCTTCAGAACGTCTTCTGTCTAAAAAGAAATATGTAATTAGTGCACAAACAATAGGGCCCCATAATGTGAGTGCAACTAGCACATCCGTAGTGACTTCTGGGTAATACAATGCAATATTAGCATTAACTGAGAAGACAGACAACATGATTACCATTCCGATGCCGTATACTCCAATTGCAGCTCTCACAGGATCTTCAATCGGCCTCCGTTCATGCCCTCTATTAACGACATCTCCATATTGTGGATCAATAAGAGCACCTATTGCACGGTCTATGAATGGAACTGCAACTACGAGCCCTACGATTAGGCCCTGAACTAAAGTCCCCCATACTTTTGCACTCATTAAGAATAGTTCAATGTCATCTAATCCTAAGAATGGAATCATCGAGAGTGGCATTTCTATTTTTAAATCTGTAGCGACCTTTAGACATCCAAACGCCCAAAGTAAGTACCAATCAGGAAGCGGAGGTGGGTAGGCAGTTCCGGCAGTCGGATCTGCAGCTTCATGAAGTGGAGGAGGAATAAAAGCTGTTAAGTAGAAAAGAAGTGCCATAATGTACAAAGTTAGTACTGAATCTCTAGTTATTTCATGAGGATAGAGTGGTTCACCCTTAACCATTTCAGCTTCAAGTACAGAGTGAGTTTCACGATTTTCTAGTTTGTCTACAGTATCTAGAGCAAGTTGTTCATCTTGATGCTCATAAATCATCTCGACAGCGTCATCGTCAGTCATCAATGCGGTTCAGCCTCCCCTTGTATCCATACAAGTGCCATGTGTATTATAATCAACACAGTTCCTATCAAAGGTAAAACGAATATGTGAAGCCAATACATTCGAGTAATAGTATCTCCCGTAATTTGAGTTCCACCAAATACAATTTGAGCCATTAATGGCCCCATGGCTGGAATAGAGGTAGCCATTTCAAGACCAATTGATGCTGCAGCAAAACCCAGAGCATCCCATGGTAGTAAATATCCAGTATATCCAAAGAATATAGTTACCATTAGCAATATGACACCTAACATCCAATTTATTTCTCTAGGGTTTCGGTATGCACCTACGAAATAAACTCTCATCATATGTAAAAAGACGGATGCAACCATAAAATGTGCAGCCCAGTGATGAATCGCTCTTATGATATAACCAAATGACACTTGAGTCATGATCAATTCCATTGATTGATATGCTCCAGATGTAGCGTGACCATCTTCATCAACCACGAATTCCCCGTCAGGTACATAGTAGAAGCCTAGATAGATTCCAGTTATTGTTAGAATGATGTATGCGAAAAACGATAATCCTCCTAAAGAGTAGAAAGGATACCAGTACCAAACTGCTTTCACATTGTATCTTTCAGTGTGAGACTGTGGCATAGTTCTACCAGTAGATGGAAGTAGAGTGTAAACTACGGAATAATACTCTCGTTTTGCTAAAGAAATATAACGGTGTAGTGCAAACCTCTCATCGATTGTTTTCCAGGTTTCAAATATAACTCTAGGTAATATGCCTGTAAAATAGAGATAACCAATAGTTGCTACACCTCCAGCTAACGAAAGGAAAATTAAAGGGAAAGTGTATTTTTTCATTAGTTCTTCTAATATTGGCGTTCCACCCTCTGCTGCACTTGCAGGTAAAGCTAGAAAGGTTAATACACCTAGAATGACGATTAAGTTTCTTGATATTCTCATTATTATCCTTGCCCACAGTATTTCAACCAATCTAAGTTGGTAGTTAGTCCAATCAACCCTCCATCTTCTTCAGTAACAGGCACAACTGGCAATCCATAAGGGGCTGGCCCTTCCAATAATTCTGCAGCCATTACTTCACGTCCCATTTCATCTATATTTGGAATTATTGATACAGGGTCGAATAAAGAAAGATGGCATGGGCAGAGAAACATGTTCTCATAATCATTTCCACTAATTGTACTAGTTCCCTCAGCAGTGAAAACAGGTTTACAGCAAAGATGAGGACACTTGTATGTATGGTAAGCCATCAGAGTGGTACTTCCATCTGGATGTGGCACTCCTAAGTTAGTCATAGAGTCTTCCGTCGGTACTCTTGTCAATGCTAATTGTATCTCGCAAGTTCCTAATTCAGCCTCCAATTCTTTAGGTCCCCAGTTAACGATAGCTACGTCCCAAATATTCTTAAAATCTGAAGCCTTTGCAGTCTCACCACCTTTACTTTCGTACCATTTTCCACTTTCACTTTTGTATGTTAAAGTTGCATGAGCATCATCCTCGTTACATCTTGTAACAGGCGGCGGAAGCAGTGACTTAAGCGCAGGAACTGTCAATGCCCCAGTCATTCCAGCTCCAGCAAGACCAAGTGCGCCTTTCAGAAATCCTCTTCTAGTTATGCCCATTTTTATCTCTCAAGTTTGGTTATAACTTTCCTCCTTCTCTTTTTTGCTTCCAATACGTCAGGTAGGAATGAGCGCCTGTAAAAATCAATCATCAAACCCAATATTAGGAATGCCATTGCAAGCGTGAATGATAAAAATTGTTGATCCCATCCTTCCAAAATACCATATATAAAAAGTGAATCATACATAAGTTCTAGAACTAATAAAATTAGTATAACGGCAAAGACTTCGATTTGTTCTTTTCCAGGGACATTTCTTAATTCTATCCCAAGCTCGTCATCTTTGTAGGTTCCCAACAGCTTCTGGGCATCCTCAGCAGTTAATTCTCCTTTGGCAACTTTCTCTATGACTTCATTAACCTCGGTAATGTCTACTACCTCCTCTCATTACGATATAAGAAATGAAGACTGCTACAAATACAATTCCTATCGCGTACAAAGCAATCCAATACTGCATCAAACTAACTCCTAACTCATGTATTGATGTTTCACTCGAAACAGCCTGTGGTGTACCAATAGAAACTGCAGTTAAGTATGACCATTGATCTCCACCAGTTCCTACCCCATTCACGGCGTTGAAATAAATGGTAAACAAAGCATCTCCAGCACCATCACTAGGTGCAGTCCATTGAAATGTCCAGTTGCGCACGTCATTGCTCTCATCATTGTGGGAAATAAATTCTCCAGCACTACTAACCCAATAACTTTCATTAACAACAAATGCACCTTCACTTACAGTAGCTAAGAATCCTCCATAGCGTAGCGCACCTTCTTCACTAATTACATTTTTATCATCAATGGATAAAGAAATATTGTAAACAACGTCTGGAGCATATTCAGATGGAATGCCTTCGAGCATATATGTTCCCTCATTAAGCTGTTCATCCATATGACAAGAGCATCCATTTTCCATAGCATCTATAGCCCAGTCTTCTCCAGCACCAGATTGTGCACCTCCAGCAGGATGTCCATATGCACTTTTGCCAACTAGCACTGCAGTCAAAAGAAGTAGTGCAAGTAAAGTATTATTCCTTGTGCCCGTAATAGACAAATTGTACCCCCGATATGGTGAATTATGAGGACAGTCTATGCTATATAAAAATATGCAGCAAAAACGACACTTTTTCAGCAAGCATAGAACCTTAATACGACTTCTTTTGGAGTAGTAATGAAAAGTTTGACTTCTTTACAGAGAAGTAGTCTGGTTTTACTCGGACTTTTAACCATAGTTTTTCGTTATCCTATCACTTCTTCTCCTATAGGTGCAGATAATTTCTTTTATGTTACCGAAATGAATCAAATGATAAAACATGGAGAAATTTTTTGGGTTACACATTTTCTTACATTTTATGGCCTTTATCCAGGCACTTCTCCTTTGGGAGCTCTGATATTTGGAGTATCAATTTCTGAGGTAATAGGAATTTCAATACATGATTATCAGTTGTTACATACGTTTGTTTTTTCTTTAGTTGGTACATTTGGTTTTTTCATATTATCTGGCGAATTCTCGAAAAATTTTCAGAGTCGTTGGTTTGCTTCACTTTGTTTTTCTATAGCTCCCCGTTTTCTTCTTCTTTCGTATTGGAATCTTTCTATTAGATTTGCATTTATTGCAATGCTTCCTTTTTTCCTTTGGATACTACTTAGGCTTGTGAATCGAAAATATGGCCGTCATCCATTGCGCCTTTTTTTTCTCCTGTTCATTTTGACCTTAGTTTTACCATCTTTGCACCGTATGGCCTTACTTTTACCAGGAATAATTCTAGCGTTTGTTTTATCCCTGTTTCTTCATTATTGGCAAGAAAATGCAACTAATAGAGAACGTGCAAGCCGTCAAATTTTCTTATTTTTGGTTTTTTCTTCTTTTTATATTTTCACGCTTCAATACAATGGAATAACTGTTTACAATCCTTCATCAGATTTGTTTGAAGTATATCTGTTTAGCGGGGATGGTATATTTTCTTCTATTCTCAATTTAGCTACATTTCATTTGTTAGCAGGAAGTCCTTTCATTTTCATATCTTTTCTCGGACTGATTTTTTGGTTTCAAGAAGGTCGCGTTCCAATTAGTTTTTACTTTGGTTTTACTTATTTAGTATTGTCAACTTACGTAATTTCAGATCACATTTATATTCCTTACTTGATAACTTTTGGAATTTTACTTTTTATAAGTCCAGGGTTTGATTTTTTTGCAGATAATTTGCAAGACTATCCCAAACGTTTGGTTATATTATCAACACTTCTGCTTTTGCTGATGGCCTCTTTTTCGAGTCTCTTCTTAGCTTACCAGTTAGATTCCAAAGAAAAGGAGAATTTTTCTTATTCGCCTAATATTCGAGAAACTAGCTTTGATGCATCTTTTTGGACAGATGAGAATTTCCTCATTTCAGTTTTTGAATCTAATGATGTTAATAGAGACAGACGCATTGCAGCGTACAGTGATCATATTTCCCTTAAAGATTCTTCAGAGCTATCATCCGATTTAGTCTATATACCAGATATGGAAGTAGAGCGCATATCTCTAAGTGAGTTATATTTTAATGCTTCAGATCATCTTTGGAAATGGCAAGATAAAGCAAATTCTTCATCCAAAACGTATGAAAACAAGACATTCTCAGTTGTAAACCTGGCAATATCTTTCTCATCAGGCAAGTCCTCAATAGGTTATGCAGTTCTGGATTACCACTACAAAGAAATGCCAAATTTTACTTATAGAATATATTCCAATTCAGAAATTGCAATATACTGGTCGTATAATTATTAGAATGTGGCAATGTTTTTATACCGGCCTGACTGGCGCCATACTCTCTTTAGGAGATAAATTACTATGGCAAGAATGCATGCACGACGTAGAGGTCGCTCAGGTTCAGCAGCGCAGACAAGGTCAGAGAATCCAAAATGGGCGCCTAAATCTAAGGAGGTTGAGGGAAAAATTTTGGAATTAGCTAACGAGGGACATTCCACCTCAGAAATAGGTATAAATTTGCGAGATGTTCAGGGAATACCAAGCGTGAGATTAGCTACAGGGAAGTCAATATCAAAGATTTTAGGAGAGAATAAATTATCTTCATCACTGCCTGAGGACTTAACTAATTTGATGAGAAAGGCAGTCCGGTTAGGAGAGCATTTGAAAATAAACAAGAAAGACGTTCACAATACACGTGCTCTACGTTTGACAGAGTCTAAGATACTTCGCTTGGCTAAATATTACAGAGCTAATAATGTAATTCCTGAAGACTGGAAATACTCCTTAGCTGATGCTAAGCTCTTGGTTGGTTGATTTTCTATATTTAATGAGCAATTGGAAACTTCTTATTGTCGACGGCAAATCACATCTTGTAGATTTAGATTCAGAAATTATAGATATACCAAATTTTGGTAGCTTTCCTTCTAAATCACTTTCTAGTCAATCAGACAACTTAAGCTTTGATTTCTTGGGAAGTAAATGTTCTTTGATTAACTATTCACTAACAGATGTACATTCCAACCTCCGTAGAGGCCCTCAGATAATATCTCCTAAAGACATTGCATGGATTATTTACAAATCAGGTTTATCTAATGGAGATAATGTGGTTGAAGCTGGGAGTGGTTCTGCAGCACTTACTGTAGCTCTCGCTCAAGCAGTTGCACCTGAGGGGAAAGTGGTTACATTTGAATCAAATTCAAAGCATGTAGGAATTGCTAAGTCCAATATAGATATGAGCCCTTGGGAAGATTTAGTTGAATTTCATGAGGAAGAATTGAGTGCAAATACCTCTCCAATTGAAACTTCAACAGTGATACTTGATTTGCCTAATCCACAAAGCTTAGTTGGATGGTCTAGGAAATCATTGAAGGTTGGAGGTTTACTTATTTGCTACTTGCCAACTATAAATCAAGTAGAAGCTTTACTTCCTGAACTAGATCTTTGGAGTGAGGTTGAGATTGTAGAAATAATGCAGCGTTCTTGGAGGCCAAAGCTATCAGCATTGAGGCCAGAAAGTACGATGTTAGGCCATACTGGATTTATTGTATCAGCTAGACTTTTTGATTGACTTTTCAGCATAACAATTTTAGAGAGCCCTTCCATAAGCTCTTAATGTCTGATGTTAATCAAGTGATAATCATAGGTTCAGGGCCAGCAGGATATACGGCTGGTTTGTATGCTAGTAGGGCAATGCTAAATCCAATTTTGTTTGCAGGTTATGCTAGTGGAGGTCAACTTATGCTTACTAGTGATATTGAGAATTTCCCAGGATATCCTGAGGGAATTGGAGGCCCAGAAATGATGATGCAATTGAGAGAACAGGCCAAGCGTTTTGGGACTGAAATAATTGATAAAAATGTAGATTCAGTAGATTTATCTTCTAATATGTTTGAAGTCAAAGTTGGTAAAGAATCATATTTCGCAAAATCTGTGATCATTTGTACAGGAGCTGAAGCCATATGGCTAGATGCAGGAGATGAAAATCTGTACAAAGGTCAAGGAATTTCAACATGTGCTACTTGTGACGGGGCGTTTTTTCGAGATAAAGAAGTGATTGTTGTTGGCGGTGGCGATTCAGCAATGGAAGAGGCTACGTTTTTGACCCGTTTTTGTTCCAAAGTTACTATAGTTCATCGCCGAGAAGGTTTAAGAGCTTCTCAAATAATGTCAGATAGGGCAAAGGAAAATGGGAAAATAGTTTGGAAATTAAACAGGTCTGTAAAGAGTTGGCTTGGCTCAGATGGTAACTTTGGAGGGGCAATACTAGTTGATACTAAAACAGGAGAGGAAGAGGAATATTCTTCAGATGGAGCTTTTATTGCAATTGGCCACAAACCGATAACTAATTTCTTAAATAATCAGGTTGAAACAGATGAACACGGTTATATCATTTGGAAAGAAAATTCAATGACAAGTGTTCCAGGTGTGTTTGCAGCAGGAGATGTTGTTGATACTCGCTATCGTCAAGCGATTACTGCAGCAGGTATGGGTTGTATGGCAGCCATGGACGCTGAAAAATGGCTTGAGGAAAATAGTCATTAATTAGAACCTAACGCTTTTTAGAACCCCTATTAGTGTCCAAATGTGCAGCGTCAGCTTTGTTTACAGAATTCAGAGGAAGCCGTAAGTCCAATTATTGGTACTATTTTGATTTTAGGAATCATGGTTTCAATTACAGGTACTATGCTTGCCTGGGGTATTCCTCAGATTCAAGAGAGTGAAGCTTATGCTATCTACACTTCAGCTCAGAATAATTTCCTAAATTTTGATGATGATATGGATCAAGTTATTCTTCAAGGAGAAGGTGCTTCTCGAGTTTCAACAGTTTCTTTCAGTGCAGGGAC
>JBJLBY010000034.1:0-6740 GCA_045567975.1 Candidatus Poseidoniales archaeon
CGAGTTAGTGATTTCGAGTTTAACGGTGGAGTAACTGTCAAGACTTCAAAGGGTGATTTCAAATCGAAAATGGTTATAGGGGCAACTGGGCCCGCTGATAAACTTGCAGATATGGTTCGTGAAAAAAGAAATCTGAAGCCATGGAATGACAAACAAATGGGTACGGCATTAATGTGGGAACCTGTTGTTGGAAAAGAATTTGTTGATGAGAATTACGGAGACAAACGCTCTTTACTTGTACATTTTGAACCCGGAGGAATCAAAGGCTATGGATGGGTGTTTCCTAAGAAAGAAATATTGAATATTGGTTTTGGAGCACATAACGCCAGTATTAAATCAATAAAAATTAAAGAAATATGGAAAGATTATGTCAATTTATTGAAGAAAGACGGATATTTTCCAAAAGACCAAGATATTCCTCCTGTAAAAGGCGCACCCCTTCCACTAAGTGGACCGATCAAGGCTACAACAATGGATTACACGCTACTTGTAGGCGATTCTGCAGGAATGGTGTCGCCACTATCTGGTGAAGGAATATACTACGGAATGCATGCTGGTAAAATTGCTATTGATACTATCAAAAAAGCATTGGAAACCGGAGATTATTCACAACGACATTTGGATCAATATCACCGTGATTGGAACAAATTATTTGGTAAAGAATTAAGAGATTTATCTTTCTTCCAATATATGGCCCTAAAACTACCGGAAAGAATGGTATACTATGGCTCTCGTGACGAAAAACTATGCGAAATGTTTGCAGATTTATTCTTAGGTGTAACTCCAGGAGGTCTAGGAAAAAGAAAGCCTATTACAAGATCAGTGTACAATTTCTTTAGACATCCTTATTTTATGAGATTTTTTAGTTCTTAAGAACCATTATACGTCTGTTACTTGTCAAGTGTTCTCCGAATTTTTCTATTCCCTCTTGTATTAACAGCGGTGCATGATTGTCTAGATAATTAGCTAATGAACTGCGCTTATCTAAGTGATATCTAATTGACCAATGAACTTTATCATCTGAAGAATCGCAAACGTACCAATCTGCATGCCTGAATCCTTTGATTTGAAGGATATGTTCGATATGTGGCTTTAGCCATGCCGCATAATCATCAGCAACTTGTGAATCTATTTGCAGATTTACTTCGTAGACTATCATGACTTCCCAGTCTATGCTGAGTTTAAATATTCAATAGTTGAGATTATTGTAGTCTGTTCCGATGTGCTATCAAGGCTATCGAAGCTATAGAAAGAAGGAACGGTAAGGCTGGCAAATCACCAAGAGCACTTTCATCATCATCACCTGACGCAGTTTCCCAGACCGAAATATGATAACTTTCCAGTTGCATCTCCATTACAACTTTCCCTTCTTCATACATTGCCATTTTAACTGGAATTCCTGTTTCAGAAACATATCCTAGTGTATAATTTCCAGAACCCTCATTTTGATCGATATCCTTGACTTCTAACGTTTCGAAGGTTCCGGCTGAAGTAGTTAGTGATACTCCCCTCAAAGCCTCTGAAGTAGTGGTACTAGTCTCCTCTTCATCTATTTCTTCAATTTCCCATTCACAGCCATCTGTCTCACCATCCTCACACATCCTCTCTCTTTCAGTTCCAGTATCTCTTGTGGTTGTGGAAGTGGTCCACATACTTCCCACCTTGTATTCTTCTGGGGAGTCTCCACTACTACTGATGGTCTCAGTTTCGGTTTCTGTAATAGCCGTGCTCCAAAACGTCGTTTGATCATCATGCTGGTTAAAAGTAATATTCATATTGATTCTATCTTCATTTACAACCTTGATGTCAGTACTATTTAATTGATTCAGACCTGAATCATCAATAATCCAACTTTCCCTATTCGTAGAAACGGAAACTTCCACTACATCTTCTTTACCATCAGCATCATCTGTTAGATCATCAAAATATAAGGTAAAATTACTTTCCCAAGACAACGTCATGACAAAATAATCAACCGTCTCTCCCTCAAATTCAGTTTCGCCCAGTGCGGTTATTTCCATTCTAAATCCATTCCCGTCGTAATCCTCGACACGAAGGTATTTTTCTTCATCTATGGCCTTTCCCATCCCGTCAGGAAGAGTATTTCCAAGCATCTCAAATTGGAAGAAGTCTCCAACGGTAGGGTCTATATCTGCCTCAGAAACGACCGACTCAGCATTACTTGAAGTTACTAAAAATAAAGTGCAAAGCATAAAAACTAAGACTTTTTTCATTTTTACTACAAGTTTGCCTACTATAAATCATTTAGTCTCCTACCTTTAGCGAGAAAATGACGGAGATGATCAAGGAATTTATCAAGACCTTCAGAAGTGAAGTTTCGCAGAAAGATACTGAACATGTCATATTCCACGGATGCTGGGACTGGCATTCTTCAGTTCACGGTCATTGGGCATTGCTGGAAAGTGCACATCTAGTAGATGACAAAGAAAATTTTGAATGGGTCTCAAGAAGATTACAGAGTAAAGATATGAAAGAAGAGATTCAATATCTTAGTGACCATCCTGAATTCGAAATGCCTTACGGACGAGCTTGGTATCTTCGACTGATGATGAGATTTGAGCAAATAACTGGAAATGAAAATTATAAGTCTTTAGTGCAGGAAATTGCTCTAAATTTACGTGAATGGATAGATAACTCGATGCGAGACCCCTCAATATCTGAATACAAGAATCCTTCATGGGCACTAATACAATTACATGAATGGGCTACTCACTTTGGAGATTCTGAGACTGTAAATTGGGTTATTGAGAAAACCAAAGAAAATTTCCTTGAACCCAAAGTCAGTATGGATTTGGATAGAGAGGGAAAAGGAGAATTTTTCTCACTATGGGGATTACAAACGTACTTGATTTACACGGCACTTGGTGCTGATGAGTTGTCAAAATGGTTAGAGGATGATTACAATCTAAATGTTGTGGAAGAACTGAACACTGACCATCATCTTGCCATCAATGCTTCAAGAGCTTGGGGTTTTCATTGTACATATCTTACCACCTCTGAAAAGAAATGGAAAAAAGCATATGATGAACATGTTCAGGCCTCAATAGATCTGCACCCTGTCTGGAAGGATGATAGACGGGCGTATGCGCATTGGGTTCCACAATTTACTTTGTACGCAATGCTAATGGAAAATTAATCGCTTGATTTTCCTCAATCATCGGAGCAATATTCTTCCCAATCATAGTCCCAATTATCATTAGAACTGAACGAGGTGTGAATGTAACATTTATTATCATCTGATAAATCATCGGCATAATCAAACATACTATACATATAATTTACACTTGAGACATCCCAATCTGAAATATCCTGGTTGAAACGGGTAGCATCATAAAACATATAATCCATAGTAGTTACACTTGAGACATCCCAATCTGAAATATCCTGATTGAAATCATCAGCATTACGAAACATATACCCCATATCAGTTACACTTGAAACATCCCAGTCTGAAATATCACCATTGAAACTGCCAGCATTAAGAAACATAGCCTCCATATCAGTTACACTTGAAACATCCCAGTCTGAAATATCACCATTGAAACTATAAGCATAAGCAAACATACCCTCCATATTAGTTACACTTGAAACATCCCAATCTGAAATATCCCCATTAAATGTCTCTTCATCGTAAAATAAGTTTGACATATCGGTAATCAATGATGTATCCCAGGTGTCAATAGTACCATAAGTTGAATTTGCGCTATCAGAATCATCTATCCACTCATCTACTGCAGTCTGAAGTTCATCTTTTGTTTCAGGTTGAAAAGATGATGATGAGCAATATTCATCCCAATCATATGGCCAATTATCATTAGAACTGAATTCTGTATGAATATAGCATTTATTATCATCGGATAGATCATCTGTACCATCAAACATCCCATCCATATTAGTAACACTAGAAACATCCCAGTCTGAAATATCTCCATTGAAACTCTCAGCAGAATAAAACATAGCCTCCATAGCAGTTACATTTGAAACATCCCAATCTGAAATATCTTGATTGAAACTCTCAGCTCTATAAAACATATAAGACATATCACTAACACTTGAAACATCCCAATTTGAAATATCTTGATTAAAATTAGAAGCATCATAAAACATAGTTCTCATACTCGTAACACTTGAAACATTCCAATTTGAAATATCTTGATTAAATATAAAATTTCTAACAAACATATAAGAAATATCAGTAACACTTGAAACATCCCAGTCTGAAATATCCTGATTGAAATTATAGGCATCATAAAACATACCATACATAGAAGTTACACTTGAAACATCCCAATCTGAAATATCTTGATTAAAACTGGTAGCACCTGAAAACACCCTATACATAGTCGTTACATTTGAAACATCCCAATCTGAGATATCATCATTAAATGTCTCACACCCATAAAATAAGTGAGACATATTAGCAATCAATGATGTATCCCAAGTATTGATGTCTCCATAAGTGGAACTTGCGCTATCAGAATCAGCTATCCACTCATCTACTGCAGCCTTGAGTTCATCTCTATTTTCAGGTTGAAAAACCTCCTCAGGGCAATATTCATCCCAATCATAGTCCCAATTATCATTAGAACTGAACGAGGTATGGATGTAACATTTATTTTCATCTGATAAATCAACGACACCAAAAAACATACCCCACATAGTAGTTACACTGGAAACATCCCAGTCTGAAATATCCTGATCAAAGCTCTCAGCATTACTAAACATCGATTGCATATCAGTTACACTAGACACATCCCAGCTTGAGATATCCTGATTAAAACTCTCAGTAGCTCCAAACATACCATACATATTAGTTACACTTGAAACATCCCAGTCTGAAATATCACCATTGAAACTATAAGCATAAGCAAACATACCCTCCATATTAGTTACACTTGAAACATCCCAGTCTGAAATATCCTGATTAAAACTCTCAGTAGCTCCAAACATCCACTCCATAGAAGTTACACTTGAAACATCCCAATCTGAAATATCCTGATTAAAACTATCAGCAGAATAAAACATACCCTCCATAGAAGTTACACTTGAAACATCCCAGCTAGATATATTCTGATTAAAATTCTGAGCATTAGCAAACATATCATACATATTAGTTACACTTGAAACATCCCAGTCTGAAATATTATCATTAAATGTAATATTCTCGTAAAATAATTCTGACATATCGGAAACCAATGAGGTATCCCAGGTGTTGATATTTCCATAAATTGATTCTGCACTCTCTGAATCCTCTATCCACTCATCTACTGCAGCCTTGAGTTCATCTTTTGTTTCAGGTTTGAAAAACACACACGAACCATCATCAACCTCAGCCTCCGAATCATAATTTAGTGCCTCAGAATCCATACAACCTTCTACAGGTGGATATTCACATGAACCATCATCAACCTCAGCCTCTGAATCGTAATTTGTTGCATTAGAGTCTATACAACCCTTTACCAATTCTTTTTCTTCAGTATTATCAGATTCGTCTTTAGTTTCATCTATCTGACTATTTTCTTCATCTTCTACAGGTTCGCTGGTGATTTCCATTTCTTCAGTTTCAATACATCCTGTAAATGGTGCCAAAAGCAAGCAAATGACCAAGAAATATGCTTTGTTCATGGTACACCTAAAGACTATACAAGTTATATGTCTTTAGGCAAAAATACGTTCAACAATCCATGCTGCATCAAACGGCATAATATCTTCATATTCCTGACCAATGCCAACGAATGCAATCGGTTTGTCAATGGCTGAGGATATACTGAGTGCAGCTCCGCCTTTTGCATCTACATCTAATTTTGTTAGAACAACAGCATCAATTCCAACTGCTTCATGGAATTTCTTAGCTTGTTCGACAGCATCATTCCCAGCTAATGAATCTCCAACAAAAACAATCATATCTGGTTTAGAAACTCGTCTTATCTTCTTCATTTCATCCATTAGATTAGAATTAGTTTGCATCCTTCCTGCAGTATCAATCAAAACAACATCTCTGTGCTTCGCCTTAGCATGCTCTACGGCATCAAATGCGACTGCTGCAGGATCCCCCCCGGCCTGATGCTTAATGAATTTGCAACCTAAATTATTGGCATGTAACTCTAATTGTTCAATAGCTCCAGCTCTGAAAGTATCTGCAGCTGCGAGAACAACGCTTTTTCCATTTTCTTTTAACCAATGTGTAATTCTTGCAATTGACGTAGTTTTTCCAGTACCATTAACACCTACAAATGCGATAACCAAAGGGCCATCACGTTTCTCAAGTAAAACCTGAGGATCGAAAACATTCTTAGACAATAATTCTACTAAACTAGCCTTCAATGCTTTTTCAATCGTAGGAGTAATGTCTGAACGGCTTGCAACTCTAAGACCAACCAACCTCTTTTTGATTAATTCTTTCATTTGTTCTAAAGCTTCCATCGCAACATCGGATTGAAGTAAAGCCAATTCCATTTCCCAAAGAATGTTATCTAGATGAGATTCTCTAATAACGGCTCCACTTTCTCTTTCTTCAGGCCTAAATGTTTCATAATCAAGATTTAATTGAGGATCTAACTCTTCCTCTGCCTGTTTACTAGCTCCCAGCAATTTTTCCCTTAGTGCTCTAAACATTATTTAGCCTCTGGATTAGAACTTAGATAATCTGCACGTTCTCTAACTGCCATATATTCTTGTTCGGCTTTTACCAAATTTTCATTGTAAGTTTTTGATGCTTT
>JBJLBY010000035.1:0-6740 GCA_045567975.1 Candidatus Poseidoniales archaeon
TTCAGTCTTAAGAATCTCTACTGCCTCTTGAGTGAATTTTGCGGGGTCAAAAAATGGCATCTGTTACCATTTAGAAAGCAGTATAGGACAGTATCGCTAGAAATTCTATTTAACGGGGTCTTAATCGACATTTATGGCCCAAGAATTAGTATGGTTAGATTTAGAAATGACTGGTTTAGATCCAAAGAGACATCGAATTATTGAAATTGCCACGATCATAACTGATTCAGATCTAAATGTAATTGCAGAAGGACCTGACTTAGTAATACATGCACACGACAAAATATTGGAGCGTATGAATGACTATGTTCATGAAATGCATTATCGTTCAGGGTTATTAGATGAGGTTCGAAAGAGTAAAATTACAATAGAGGATGCTGAGAATCAAACTCTAGAATTTATAAATGAACATCTGGAAACAAAGTACAGGCCACCTCTATGTGGAAATTCAATTGGAACTGATCGAAGATTCTTAGATGCACAAATGAATACATTAGAAAGAAGATTACACTATCGTGTTGTAGATGTATCATCAATTAAAGAATTAGCAATGAGATGGAAACCTGAAATTGATGCAAAGATGCCCTCTAAAATGGAAACTCATAGAGCATTAGATGATATTATAGAATCTATTGAAGAACTAAAATTTTACAGAGAGAATTTATTCAAATAATGGATGGAAAGAATGTCTTAGTTACTGGTGCCAATGGGCATGTAGGATTTGTTTTAACAAAATCATTGATAGAAAGAGGCTACCATGTACGAGCTTCAGTTAGAGACAAAAATAACCGTGAACTAACTATCCATCTAGAGAAATTGAACGCAGAGATTGTAGAACTGGACATAATGAAACCTGAAACAATTAAACCTGCGATGAAAGGAATGGAAGGTGTGTTCCAGGTTGCAGCAGTTTACAAAAGCTGGGCTAGAGATCCTGAGGAAGAAATAATAAATCCTTCAATAATCGGAGGAATAAATGTTCTAAAAGCTGCAAATGATGTAAATGTAAAGAAAGTAATTTTCACATCCAGTACTGCTGCAGTTGGAAGAAGCGGACCTGGAGGAAGAGCTTTGACAGAGAAAGATTGGAATTATGGATCAAAACATCCATATTCATATGCTAAAACTGAGGCTGAAAAAAGAGCTTGGGAATACGCCAAATCTGTAAATCTTAATCTAGTAGTGGTAAATCCTACTGCAGTAATTGGACCATATTTCCATAGACATACACCAAGTACTTTCTTGTTTGAAAAAATTTTAAAAGGTGAATTGAAACAACTACCGCCCCAAACATTTGGTTATGTAGATGTTAGAGATGTTGCACTAGGCCATATTTTAGCTTATGAAAATGATAATGCTGAAGGAAGGCATATCCTTTGTACACAGTGTGTTGACGGTTTTGAATTGATGGATATGTTCGAAGAGGCTGATCCTGAAATCAAAGTACCGAGGAAAATTGCAGCTATGTGGAAAGTGAAATTATTTGCAAGATTTGAAGCAGTTAAAGCCATGTTTGGCTACACGCCTCAACTTTCACCACAAACTGTAAGAGAATATATGGGAAAAGTAACTAATTATGATTCAAGTAAAGCAAAAGGTGTAATGGGCTGGAACCCGATGGATTTGAAAGATTCAGTAAGAGACACTCTCAATTGGATAAAGCAAAATTACACTTAAACTAAGGACATTTACATACTAGCATTCTGGAATGTGTTGTAAAACGATTAACGCGTTCTTCACTGACCAAATCTAGCCCACACTTAGTAATTAATGACTTGAAATCTACATGCTTGCCTAAACCTAAACGCTTTCTGAAAGGATTCCATATTGTACCCAAAATTCCTTTCTTGTCTTTGTAATGATTTACTATTACAATCAAACCTGATGGCTTTGTAACTCTCATAATTTCTCTGATTACAACCTCAGGTTCTGCCACAACAGCTAAAGTATGTGCAACTACTGTGTGATCGAATTGATTCTCTTCAAATTCTAAGACATGCGCATCCATCTGCTGAAAATTTATTTCGGCCGGAAATTCGCCATTTTCCTGTCTTTTCCGAGCTTTAACAAGCATAGGTTCACTATAATCTATAGCCTCAACCTTGACAAACTCAGGAACATTCTTTAGAGAAATACCAGTTCCAACTCCAACTTCTAGTATGTAATCTCCAGACTTAAGATCAAGAGGCTTATACATCTTTGAATGGCCATCTGCAAACGAGGGTGCCATAAATCTGTCATATATTGGAGCGTACAATTTGTAAATTCCATGCCTATGCTTTCTCTTAGTGTCTGTCACAATATTTCGATAAGGTGAAGGGTTTATAGAATTAACAGATGGTTATCTAGATTTAACTTTGAATAAAACATACCATGTTCCTATAAGTCCAACAAAAATAATAGTAGCTGAACCAAAACCTGGGTCGGCTCCATTCCATGATGAAGGATCTGATAATTCACCATCCCCCTTAGTTGAAACATGCCATACGAAGTAAGCTGAGGAAATATACATCAATGTTATGAAACCTGCAACTATATTCTTTACATGGGCTGGAAGGGTTTTACCAGTTGCATAATATTCAAAAAGTGGTTTACCGAAATAAGGATTAGTTAAACTCCATCTAAACAATTTTTCACTAGACAGTGAAAATAGAAAGGCTGCAGGAACTGCCCAAGACACAGTAGGCCAACCAGGAATCCAGATTCCAATAATTGCAAACACAACAAAAAGACAACCGCCAGCAACGTAAAGATTACTTTTAAGAGGCGTACTGGCTGAAAAATAGGCGTCAACTATTTCGTCTAGGGATTCTAATCTCTTCAATCTTATGCTCCTTAAACACCTAATTTAGGATAGCCTAAAAAAAACATTTGAACAAGTGCCTATGTCAAAAAAAGCATTAACCAATTTAAAAAACCCCCTTCATTAGCATGTTATGAAGCACGTAGTCTCTGTCGAGGATTTAGACAAAAAATACATCACCGGCATTTTGAAACGTGCTAAGCAATTGACACCAATAGCTGAAGGAAAGAAAAAATCTAAATCTTTAGATGGAAAAATACTAGCAACCTGCTTTTTTGAACCATCAACAAGAACGAGATTGTCATTTGAAACGGCAATGCAAAGGCTAGGAGGTACTTGCATAGGATTCGCTGATCCATCTATGACTTCACACCTTAAGGGAGAAACATTGTCCGACGCTGTAAAAATGGTTTCAGCTTATTCAGATGCAGTAGTAATAAGACATCCAAGAGAGGGTTCAGCAAAATTAGCCTCAGAAGCATCAGATGTTCCTATAATAAATGGGGGTGATGGTGCGGGACAGCATCCTACCCAGACATTACTAGATCTTTTTACAATCAAAGAAGAAATGGGGAAACTCGATGGCTTGAATATTGGAATGGTAGGGGATTTGAGATATGGAAGAACTGTACACTCATTATCACAGGCTTTGGATAGATTCAAAACAAGACTGTTCTTCATATCGCCCGACATCTTGTCTATGCCTTCACACATAACTGACGAATTGACTGGAAAATGGTCCAGTCATGGAAAATTGGAAGATGTATTAGGTAAACTTGATGTCCTCTATGTTACCAGAATTCAAAAAGAACGATTTCCGGACATTGAAGATTACAAAAAAGTGGCTGGAGCATACAAGATTGATTTAGAATTATTAAAAAATGCAAAATCAAAGATGAGAATTTTACATCCTTTACCAAGAGTTGAAGAAATCGCTCCTGAAGTTGATAAAAGTAAACATGCTGGATATTTCAGGCAAGCATTCAATGGAGTACCTGTTAGAATGGCTCTTTTAGAAGATATAATTGGAGGAAAGTAATGCCTGACAATTTGTTAAGAGTACAACCAATACGTAATGGTACCGTTATTGATCACATAAAACCTGGACGAGGAAAAAAAATATTAGATGTATTAGAATTAAGTAACAGCGGAACAACAATTAGTTTGTTGATAAATGTTGCAAGTAAAAAGAAAAAACGTAAAGACATGATAAAAGTAGAAGATCGCGAACTAAACTCTAGTGAAGCTGAAAAATTATCACTTCTTTCACCTGATGCAAGAATAAATATAATCAGAAACTATGCCGTTGCTGAGAAAAGCAAAATGGTTATTCCAAAAACAATAACCAATATTGTACATTGCTCAAATGACAATTGTATCAGTAACAATGAAAGAGGGGCAAAAACAAAATTTAGAGTTATAGATCAAAAATCATTAAGCGTACAATGTATTTATTGCGGACGTAAAATCGAAGAAGAAGATATAGAATTTATCTAAAAACGGTCGTCTAAATCTCCAGATTTTATTGAAGCTTGAATTTCTTTAGGATCTTTATCTTCACAAGTTAGGCCCATAGACTTAGCAACACCGAGAATTTCAGAAGTCATAGCCTTGATATCTCCACCTGTCAAGCCTGGACCCTTTTGTTTTGCTACTTTGATTGCCTTTTCAAGCGGTAAATCTGCTGCTACAACTGTGCCTGCTTCACCCGATCCCTTCTCTATTCCTAAAATCTGCTTGATAAGAGAAGATGCTGGCGGAGTTCCAACTTCTATTGTATAACTCTTATCGTCCTCAACCTTAACCTTTACAGGTACTTGCATGCCTTCCATGTCTTTAGTCTGTGAATTAATTTGATCCACAACTTCCTTGACGTTGACACCAGTAGGGCCTAAAGCTGGACCTAAAGGCGGTCCTGCTGAGGCTTTACCTGCATCAACTAGTGCTTCTACTGTTTCTCCCATTAGTTAACTTCCTTTTCTAAAACTCGAACGTGGTCTCCTCTAACTGTAATTGGAATTGGGACCATCGCTTCAAATAATTCAACTGTAACTTCTTCTTTGGATTGATCAATACGTTGAACTCTTGCCTTTTCTCCCTTAAATGGGCCTGCGATTACTTCAACGATGTTTCCCTCCTCAATACCGGAAACTGCTGGTGGTGGTGTCAAGTGTGGCTTAAGTTCTTCAAGACTTGTCGTCCCGAAGGTATCTGGTTCTTTAGATCTTCCATAACCTTTACCCCTATTCATAACCATTCCACGTGCATGAGTCAAGCCCTTAAGATTATCTCTTAGAGATTCTGGACTATTTGTTTCAACAAAAATGTATCCTCTGAGCTTTGGAGGTGCTAAAATAGAATATATGGGTGCACCGCTTCGTCTAACTCTATCTGCAAGACGCTCACTTGCTGTTCTTTCGTGCCCTATCTGTGATTTCATAGTGTAAATCTTAGTGTCAGACGATGGTTCAATTTCCACCGTTTCTTCATCCTTCTCTTCAACGAATTTTGCCATTTTATCTATAGTCCTAATAAATCTGCTATAACTGGTGGTGCTTTTAGCCAAATGTAGTAAACTACGAAGCCAATTGCCCCTACAATTCCAATGCCTATGCCTACAACCCAAGAACTTTTAACAAATTCTTCTTGAGTTGGTTTACGTGCTAAACGCAAAACGCGGCCATATTGACCTCTACCAATACGCTTGAAACGCTCCTCAAGCTTTTGTTGCGCTTTCCATACTTTGTTTATGAAACTCATAATTGCTATTGTACGAAATCTATGCCGTATTTGCTTTCCATCTTATCATCTGCTCCCGATAGCGGTCCCAATATCTGAGAAGATTTGACGCCAGTAACTACAAGCATCACACGTACTTGATGCTCGAGAGTAGAATCTATCGAAGCTCCCCAAATGATTCGAGCATCTTTATTAATCTTACTATGAACTTCTCTGACTACTTCGTGAGCTTCTTGAAGCGTCATGTCATCTCCACCAGTTACATTTACCAATGCACCTTTCGATTGACTAATATCTAATTCTAAAAGAGGCGATGTTAACGCTGCTGTAACTGCATCTGATGCCCTTGTAGCTCCTTGACCTTCTCCCATACCAATCATAGCTACACCACCACCGTCCATAATCGACCGCATATCTGCAAAATCAATGTTGACTAAGCCTCCGTGAGATGTAATCTCAGTCATACATTTTATTGCATTACCTAAAATTTCATCGGCTTGGCGAAACGCTAAATTCAGAGGTAATTGTGAAATATTATCTTGAAGTAAACGATCATTTGGAATGACAATCACAGTATCTGCAGATTTTCTTAACTTCTCAAGCCCAATCCTTGCGTTTTTTGAACGGCGAGCTCCCTCATTACTAAAAGGTAAAGTAACAATAGCAATTGTTAGTGCTCCACGCTCTTTGGCTAGCTTTGCAATAACTGGAAGAGAACCAGTTCCAGTACCGCCACCTAATCCACCCGTAAGAAATACAATATCTGCATCTCTGCACGCTTCCAGAATATCTGCTCGTGCCTCTTCTGCTGCACCTTCCCCTACAGTCGGTTCAGAACCAGCTCCTAAACCCTTGGTCAACTGTTTACCAATAAGCATTCTATGAGGGATTGAAGTGTTCAAAAGGTGTTGAGCATCTGTATTTACAGCTAAAAGCTCGATTGAAGTCATGCCTTCTTTGTATAGTCTAAGAAGTGTATTATTACCTGCACCACCACTTCCAATTATCAAAATATTAGTTTTTAATTTGGAGACTAAAGCTTGCAATTCACTCTCGTCAGTTTCACCCTTGAAACTCTCCTCATCTGCGATTGTGTCCTGCAAGGAGTCATTATCCATTTTCACGTTGCAATTGATTCTCTATATAAAAACACTCTTATTATTAGCTAATACCTTATTTATAGTGTGTTTCTCTCAAT
>JBJLBY010000036.1:0-6714 GCA_045567975.1 Candidatus Poseidoniales archaeon
GGATTTGGAATGGGAGGTGATGAAGGTCATATGACATTTGAAGATTTCAAACCTGCCTTTGACAAAGTAGCTAAGGCAGGATACCCTTGTACTACACATGCTGGAGAACACTTTGGACCAGAGACAATACTTGATGCCATTGAAAAATTACCAGTATCAAGAATAGGGCATGGTGTTCGAATATCTGAAAATGAAAATGCTGTAAAAGAAATAATCAAAAAAGGAATTGTTCTAGAAATTTGTCCTGGAAGTAATGTGTCACTGGGCGTTTACAAAAATTATTCTGAGCATCCATTTCCATATCTTAGAAATTGTGGATGTAAAGTTACACTAAATTCCGATGATCCTCCGTTTTTCCACACCAATATTGGAAAGGAATATGAAAATGCGCATACCAATTTTGGCTTAAGCATAGATAATCTACTCGATATCACGAGGACTGCAATAAATGCCGCTTTCATCAAAGATGATGAAAAAAAACGATTACAAGCTAAAGTAGATTCTTGGAAGAAATCAGGATAAATGTTATCATGGTCACTACAAATACAGCAATAAGAATGAAATTTGACATGCGAGTACTATGTATTTGCCTCATGCTTACCATGACTAGCATCTCTGGATGCCTAGAAGATGAGCCTAAAGTGGAAATTCCTATTGAAGAACCTTCTCTTCCAGAGGGTGTCTTTGTTACAGGATCAAACGGAACTGCATTAGATGTCGAACCATTAGACATGGATTTTGTTTTTAGCAATGTAGGTGAACAAGGTGCTGAACCAAGTATTGGAGTTACTTCTAGTGGATGTATCTTTTTCATAGCATTTGAGAAGCCAATGCGATCATGCGATTATGGACAAACATGGGTGAATACAAGAGACATAACACAAGCGCCTTTTACAAATGATCCATACGGATGGGTGGACCCAATAACTGATAGAGTATTCAATATCCATATGATGGGACTTCAAACTACGTGGGTAGGTTGGTCTGATAATGATGGAGAAAGCTGGGCTGGAAATCCTCACGATTCTGGAACAACTCCGCTAAATGACCACATTAAACTTGGTTCTGGCCCATGGACTGACGAAGGTTATGGTGCAGTAGGAAGCCTCAGTTCAAATCTTTATGAAACGGCAGTATACTTTTGTTACAATAAAATAGCTGGAATTTTTTGTTTTACTAGCTTTGATGGGGGGGCTACATTTGAAGCTGGTGGACAAATAGTAGGTTTGGCTACTTCTAATGGAGGATTACATGGAGCAATTACGACTGCACCTGATGGCACTGTTTATTTGCCACCTAGAGTAGCTACACCTACAATTATTTTTTCTAAAGATAATGGATATAGTTGGGAAGAACGCTACATGGGTGAAGATGTAGGCACACCAAGTATACGTAAAAATGGAGAAGTTGCCACAGATACTGAATCTAATGCATATAACATATGGGTCGGAGGAGATCAAGGTGTTTACATGTCGACTAGTGTAGACTCCGGAAATACTTGGAATCAAGAAAGCATTCGAGTAAGTCCAATCGAAGTAATTTCAGCAACATTCCCACATACTTCAGCCGGTGATCCAGGAAGAATAGCAATTACTTATCTTGGTAGCGAAGATGCTGATGAACTAGGTCAGCCAGATATTGATGATCAACCATGGGATGGTAACGCTCACTATGCAACTACCAATGTTAGTCACTACCTTTATGTTACTTACAGCCTTAATGCACTTGATGAAAATCCTGTATTTCACACTCAAAAAGTCTCACCAGACCCAGTTCAAGTCGGAAGTATCTGCCTAAACAGTGGCGATTGCCGATCAAATGAAGGTGGCTCTAATCGCAATCTTCTAGATTTTAATGATTTACATATTGATTTAGAAGGTAGAGTCTATATTGCCTTTGCAGACGGGTGTACTGGGACATGCGCATCTGGAAATGAATCTACTTCGTCAAATTCAAGAGATAGACTGGGATCTATGTATTACCTAGGTAATGGTCCAAGTCTCTATGAATCTGTTGGGAATTTAACTGAATTCTACCCCTCAATTGAAGATGATGATGAAGAAAACGCTGCGCCACTACTCTCTATTCCATTTGTAGCTATGTTTGTAGTACCAAAAGCTAAGCGTTTTTTGTCAAAAAAACTGTAGTTTGATCTGGATCATACTTAACATTCCCAAAAATTTCTTCTTCTTGTATTTCTTCTAGTCTAAGAGATTTATTTTCTAAACATAGTCCCTCATAGAAACCTCGTGGTACTGGATATGTCTGGAATTTGTAGGATGAATCTGTGTAGATATTTGCGCCAATCCAAAGAAGGCCTCCTGGGTTCAATAAATCTGCAATTTTAGCTATTATCTCCTTCTGCTTATCAACTGTAAAACAACCAATAACTCCATATAACATGACAAGATTAAATTTATCTTTAGTTTCATCCAAGTATTTCATAATATCTTGACGAAAGAATTTACCATTGGGCATCTTCCTACGACATTGATGGATATTCAAACGAATCAAATCAACTCCATAAGGAATACAATTTTCTTCTTTGTAGATATAAGACAGCATAGTGCCAGTTCCACAGCCAAGATCCAAAACATTCTTTCCACTAAGAACAATAGAATTATGATCTATTGCCTTTTTTGCCATATTCTCAAGATCTGAGGTTTTTAATTTCAACCATACGGCCCCGTTTCCGGTAATAAAATTGCGAAGAGAATAAAGATTCATCAAGACAGTTATATGAAGAAAATTCTTTATTTTAGTAAGCATTAGAGTAAGAACTCCATACCTTCCTCTCCAACTTCCCAACCCATATTGTGTAACTTTTGATATTGGTCAGAGTCTGTGTAATGTAAGGGATTTGTATGATTTAAGTGTACAAAAATAATCCGCGGGTCGCCCTCTTTTCTCTTACCGAGTAATTTGATTGTCTCGTTTACTGTTGGATGAGGCACTTGAGATTGAACTCTATTCTTAAGCTCATTATCATCCCAAAAAGTACCGTCTAGAAGAACAATACTTGCATCTAGTGAACTAAACCAATCTAGAGGATTATCATAGCCAACTAAGTCTAATGTTTCTTCCCAAGTATCATGGTCGGGCAGAAACAGTACATTATTGTTTTCACCCTTGAAGAGAAGTGCATGAGTGTCAAAATCATTAGAACGATGAGGAACTTCAATAGGTTCAACTTGGTCTGAAGAATAATTGGCAAATGTCAAATTACCCCTTGATATCAATTTCTTCCATATAGGATGCTCCATCACATAATCAACTACGGAATTAGAGCATCTAAGTTTTACATTCTTGGAATTTAATGATTCTCTGCCAAATTGCCCTAAACCTTCGATGTGTCCTAAATGTGCATGAGTTAACCAAATTTCGGAAATCGAAGTATTGCCCATCAAATTAAACTGATCAGTGAGGCATCTAGTAGCTTCTACAATTCCGAAATTGGCCCCAGAAAGACCCAAAGAAACTGGCATTCTAGAAAGCTCTGTGTTGCACCTTGCATCCTCACAGCACTTTTGGGTACAACCCAACTGTGGACGGCCTGCATCTTGTGCATTACCTAAGAGAGTTATTTGGTTGTACACTTTTGTAATTCCTTTCTAAGCCACTCACGAGGTAATGCCCTACCGAGGCCTTCTGGTGTTCTCTCTGGATGCCACTGTACTGCAAACCAAGGCAACGATTCATGTATAACTGCCTCAATCATTCCATCTGAAGATTTAGAGAGAATCTCAAGACCTTTAGCCAATTTACGAACTCCCTGATGATGATGGCTAGTTACCTCGAATTCTTTACCTTCCATCTCAGTCCAGTGTGCAATGTCTCCTTCAGGTGGCTCACCACCTTCACCATCACGATGGATACTTCCATCAAACCCACCTTGACTAACATCAGGCCATAAGGTACCGCCCAAAAAAACATTCATGACTTGCATCCCCCTACAGATTCCTAAAACTGGCATCTTTTTTTCCAATGCCGTTTCAAGAAGTTGCTTTTCTAATAAATCTCTATCATCATTAACACCACCAATCGGCAAATTATCAGTCTGCACCCCATATGCACCACTACTAATTCCCAAATCCCCTCCACCTGAAAGGACTAAAACATTATGTTTTTCTAAATCATCTGCTGAAGTTATCCTTTGTGGATTGCCATCTGCTTCTGTAATGAATTTCGCATAACGTTCAAAATATTTGTCAGAAGTTAAGGTCAATGCAGTTGATTTCATACTTTTGTACTAAATAAGACAGACTACTTTAGAATGACTCAGAAAACATTGAATAAGCAATAATAAACATCACAAAGGCAATTACAATATCGAGTATTTGCCAAGCTTTACGAGAGCTCATAAGTGGAGAAAATATTCTTGCTCCAAAAGCCAAAGAAAAGAAGAAAACTGCACTAGCGAGACAAGCACCTAATGCAAATTGAAAACTATCTTCAAAACGAATTGAGACTGTTCCAATTAAAACGATTGTATCTATGTAAACGTGAGGATTAAACCAAGTCAATGCGGCACAATTAGTCAAAATCAATTTCAAGTCTGTTTCATTCTCTTGCGAAGCTTCAAGAAAACTGTCAGCTAGATAAGCACCTTTGAGTCTTAGAAGGCCATAACCTGTTAACCAAAGGCCACCAATTATGAACATATACTTAGAAAAGTTTTCGAGATCTGAAATTAAAGAACCAAAACCAAATACACCTAAAGATATCAAAATCGCATCTGAAACTGCACAAAAAAGTGCAACTGCAAAAACATGTTGCTTCATTAGTCCTTGACGCAATACAAACGCATTCTGAGGGCCAATTGCTAGAATAAGTGATAAACTAAGAAAGAAACCAGATACGAAAGCTATATTCAAAATAAATTAACTAAATCTTATGATTCAGCCTCTTCGACAATAGGCACCCACTTTTCCTGACCAGTCTTTGGGTCTTTAATCATCTTCACGAGCTGGCCTTTGATAAATGCCTTGAACTCCTTAGCCATAAATTTGCAATGAAGCCGGTATATTAGCTTTAATGGTAAACTAAACAACTGCCGTCAAATAGGCGTAATCCGATTTTACAATCTCCACATTATAGAATTGACCTAATGGCAACTCTTCTTTGACAATTATTGGCCTGTAGTTTTCATCCCTACAAAGAGTACTACCTGGCCTTTGATTCTCAATAGATAAAACTGAAGTCTTACGGCCAACAAATCTTTTGAAGCTTTTAGCACCCAAATCTTGCCTGAGAGAAGTTAATTCACGGGATCTATCCTTGACAATGTTACCATTTAGTCTTTTTAATTTTGCTGCAGGCGTACCTTGCCTAGGTGAAAAACGTGTGATATTTACTAAATCTGGTAGCAAGCGTTTGAGTAAATCAACAGTTGCTTGATGATCTTCCTCATTCTCACCTGGAAAACCAGTTATCACGTCAGTAATTATCATCATTTCTGGATAATATGATCTAAAAGTATCAACAACTTCCCAGAAATCTTCTAAACTATGATCCCTAACCATGGAATCAAGTATTTTCTGAGAACCTGACTGTATTGGCAAATGGAGAAATTTATACGTCCTAGAATCTCCCCAAGCCTTGGCCATGTATTCTGAGCGACCTGACACTAACATTGGATTAAGCATTCCAACTCTCAACCTAAAGTCGCCATCTAAATGAGATAATTCATTAAGTAATAATTCAAGACTAGTATCACTGTCTGCTCCAAAGGCTCCATTATCCTGAGAAGTCAAAAGAAGTTCTTTGCTTCCACAATCAACCGCATATTGAGCTTTGAAAAAAATATCATTTATTGAACGTGAAGTAACACGACCTCTAGCTCTGAGAGTAGCACAATAAGTACAACGACCTAGACAGCCTGAAGAAATAGGCAGTATAGTAGACAATGGAGATTCTTGCTTCTCCGGTTTACAACCTCCTCTACCAATTAAATCTCCTAAACCTTCTATGTCTCCTGGAGAAACTAATGGAGCATCTGGAAATTTCGAATTCAAAACTTTTGAATCTGCTGTTGCCATACAGCCACTGACTATCACATTCTTACCTTGATCCATTAGCTCAGAAATACGCCTTTCCATTTTGTTCTGAGTAGACTCAATGACTGTGCACGTGCCAAGAACTACTGTCTCTGCAGAGTCTGAGTTTAGTGCTAATTCATGACCTAACTCATTAGCATGATCTCTCATCTCTATTGTTTCGCCTTGATTGGCCGTACAACCATAACCTTCAAACCAGATAGACACAAAATTCCAACAAATCCTCTAATTAAGACCCTTCCTCTATGATTTGAGTGCTTATTGATCTAGAAGGAATCGATGGTTGCGGAAAGTCCACCCAATGCAAATTACTAAAGGAAAAACTAGAGAGTATTGGGAAAAATGTCCTAATTCTCAAGGAACCTACGAATGAACCTCATGGCCAAAAACTATGGGATGTATTACATGGGAAAAGAAAGGCAACCAACGAAGAAATATTAGAATTTTTTATATTAGATAGAAAACAACATGTAGAAGAAAAGATTCAACCTGCGTTAGATCAAGGAACTGTGGTAATTATGGATAGATATTACTACTCATCAATGGCTTACCAAGTTGCAGGTGGTTTAGATGTTGATTATATTAGAAACAAGCATCACTTTGCTCCAACACCCGATATCGTTCTTATTTTTGATTTGCCAGTTTCTACGGCACTAGA
>JBJLBY010000037.1:0-6189 GCA_045567975.1 Candidatus Poseidoniales archaeon
TTGAAATGGGGTCAAGATGGGAGACAGGCATTCACATGAGTGAGAGTAGTATCAGCACTATAGCAAAAACAGTTATCAAAAGTATAAATGAGGGAGACACCTTAACCACAGTTAGTTTGTCAGCTTCGACTTTTCATGAAAATACGGTGAAACTTGCTTCTGTTTTGCTTGGCAAAAAACTTGGTGGGATTTATGTGACTACTTCTAGGCCCTCTTCACATATAACTGCTGAATTAGAGGCCGCTAAAGCTGATTTATCTGATCTCTACTTTGTAGACCTTGTATCTATGACCGTTGGTGGAAACACTTCAGACCCAAGAACCTTGTTTGTTGAATCTCCAACTATGTTAGAATCGATTTTATTGAATATTACTTTATTAGAAAGGCGTTTGAAGGCAAAGAGACGTTTTGTAATGTTCGATTCTGTAAATGGACTTAGTATTTACTCAGAACCAAGAGTTTTGAGAGAGTTTATCAATGTTCTTGGGAACTCTATGAGAATTAAAGAAATTTATAGTATGTTAATGTCCGTTACAGAACAAACTGGTGAAGATTTAGACTCTGCATTAGATTTATTATCTGATAAAATAATAAGGTGAATAAAATGAGCAAAATAGTATCTACTGGAATCGAACGACTTGATGAGGCATTGATTGATGGGAAAGGAATTGTTCTTGGTTCTTCTGTTTTAATCGAGGGGAGTTCTGGTTCTGGAAAAGAATTGTTGTCAAAACAATTCGCTTCTGCAGGGGTTGGAGCTGAGAATGTTGTTTACTTCTCAACTGATGAAACTTCTGATGAATTAATAGATACTTTTGAACAATACCGATGGCCAACTGATTTGAGAATTGTAAATATTGGAACTCAATATTTTGAAAAAGTTTTATCGCGTGAATTACAAGCATCTCGATTCAAGCAAGAAGGGTTGTCTGTTGCCGAGTTGAGGAATTTGGGATCTTATGGTTCTACTTCTGATCAAATTAACTTTGTTGCAGATATGACTTATGAAATTTCTAAACTAAAATCACCATTCAGAGTTGTTATCGATTCTTTAGATTTCTTTATGCAGTATTACAATCCTATTGAAGTTCTTTCAGCTATGAGGACAATCAAAGAGTATGCACAGGCAAATGGTGGTTCAATAATGTACACTATTTCAGAGGGTGCACATGAGCCAAGGGTTCAAAGTCAAATTGAAGCAATTTGTGATGTTGTTATTCAACTAGAAGTTGGAAGAATGGCTGCTGAGTTCGAAAATAGATTAATCATTAAGAAAATACGAAATCATCCTGAAAAGGCTGCAGTTATGATTTATGCTGTAACTGAGCATGGAATAACTCCAGAGATGATTACCCGTGTCGCTTAGTCGTGATTCGAGTTTTATCTTAAGGATTCTACTTTGGAAATGATTGCAGATTTAACTACTTAGATTTTCTTCAATTATCTGTTCCCAATTCTCTGGCTTAGATGGCCATCCCTCAGTCATATATTTGTAGAATGCATTTTCATCCTTTATCTGCATTGCTTCGTTTGTTTCAGTCTCTTGTTTTATTGTTGAATAAGTTTCTTCTGAATCTATGGCGTGAGCTGCACCAACATGATTTGGATAGACCTTGGTTTCCATTGGAAGCTTTTCTAATCTTCTCAAACTATTAAACAAAAGATTCGATTTTTCCTTTGGATTGCCACCGAGATCGATCCTACCTACATCACCAATAAACAGACAATCACCAGAGAGTAATGAGGTTCCATCAATTAAGTAACAATTGTGGTCATATGTGTGGCCAGGTGTGAAAAGAACTTCAAGTTTCGATTCTCCTACTTTTAGGATATCATTATCACTAGTGCCTTGAATTTTTCCTTTGTATTTGGTTTTATTGCTCTTTACGATTCCCCCAGTTTCATATTTTTTAGAAAAATAAGAAGATGCTGAAAGCCTATCCGCATGTGTGTGTGTGTCTATGACATATTTTACCTTTGGATTGTTTAATTCTTTAATTGGATCTTCAATATTTCTTTCAAATCCTTGAAATGAATCAATGATGGCTATTTCATTTTCTTTTTTACAATATACCAGATAAGATACACATCCCGTATCTGCCAAAATTAGTTGAGATATTGTGCTCATTATTACTATAATAAAAGAGAGAGTACTATAAGAGACAGACACCTCCGTTTCCACTGGAACTATATCTATGTGTTCGGCGGCCAGTTAGTCTTTTCTTGATGTTCTTTTTAGATATTATTTTTTTCCAGTGGAAACAAAGGTCTCTAATACATTCATTTCTAGTTAATTTCGAAATGTCTTTACATACAGATTTTACCAAAGCATGCGAAGAAGTAGAAAAGCTACACAAGACATTGAATAATTCTACAATTTTAAAGATCTATGGATATTACAAGCAAGCTACAGAAGGGGATGTTACTGGGAAGAGACCAAGCATTCTAAAATTAAGAGATAGAACAAAGTATGATGCTTGGGCAGTCGTCTCTGGGATCTCAAAAGAGGCCGCTATGGGTGCCTATATTGAATTAACAAATAGCCTAGAAATAGAAGATCAATCTATTTCTTGTGAAGAAAGAGAAGCTGCACTTGAAGACAAACATGCATTAGCAAAGGAAATGCTCAATAAAGAATTAGATTTAGAGGAATATGAAGAAATCAAAAGTCTTTGGAAAGCACATTCTATTGCAGAAGACAATCGGGACATAGATGGCTTGATGGCAACATTAACTGAAGATTGTAGATATGAAATTCCTCAAATTGGGAAAATTTACTATAATAAAGAAGGCGCAACTCAATTTTATTATGATCTTTTAGGAGCATTTCCAGACATAGACTTTAGATTGACACAAATATACATTGGACCACAAGGGGTTGTTGAGGAAGCCAAAGTAAAAGCAACACACGAGAAAGATTGGTTAGTTTTACCTGCATCAGGGGAAGAAGTAGAATTTGAAACTGCGATTTTCTTTCCTTGGGATTCTAAAGCAAAGCGCTTCAAAGGAGAAAGAGTATACTTTAATTTTGATAGGAAATTCTATAAGAAATATGGAATGGAACCTCCATTTCCAGAACTTAAAGAATGAAAATCAAAGGTCCAAAAAGAATCATTTGCCTTACTGAAGAGCCTACAGAAATTCTGTATCTATTAGGAGAGCAACACCGAATAGTTGGAATCAGTAGATACACAGTAAGGCCTGAGGAAGCTAAAAGCAATCATCCAGTAGTTTCCGCATTTGTTGACGGAAGCGTCAAAAAAATTAGCGAATTAAAGCCAGATTTGGTAATAGGATTTAGTGACATTCAAGGTGATTTAGCAGCAAAATTAATCAAAGCCAATTTACAAGTATTAATTTTTAATCAGCGAAGTATAGAAGAAATTTTAGAAGTAATTCTAACGATAGGGCGTATAGTTTCAGCTCAAGACAAGGCGCAAAAGTTAGTAGATAAATATACTGAAATCCTGAAAGAAGCTAAAGCAAAAACAAGTAAACAGAATACGAAACCTAAAGTTTATTTTGAAGAATGGGACAAACCAACCTTTTCAGGAATACGGTGGGTTAGTGAATTGATTGAAATCGCAGGAGGGGAAGATATATTCTCAGAAAAGTCACATGGTAAACTTGCTGTGGAGCGGGAGATACAATGGTCAGATGTAGTAGAGAAAAATCCAGACGTAATCTTAGCATCATGGTGCGGTAAACCAGTTGATATTGATTCTATCAAGGAAAGAGAGGGGTGGGATCAGATATCAGCAATAAAAAATAATAGAATTCATGAAATAGATTCCAGCATAATTCTTCAACCAGGTCCAGCTAGTTTGACAGACGGCCTGAGTGTATTAGAGAGCTTAATTAGGGAGCAATAGTACCAAAATTATGTCTTTTAGAGTTGGCGACAGAATCGAATGTAATTGGCAAAATCGTGGCATCAATTTTAGAGGAACAATCGCATCAATTAATGGAAATACTTACGATATCAAATTTGACGATGGGGATTTTGAAGGAAGTGTGCCATTAGATAGATTACGTCCAGCTTCATCTAACGAGAAAAATCCTAGTCAATTGGGTAGTTGGCCAGGTTCAGCATCACCAAGGAATTGGCCTTCTTCATCATATGAACGCAATTTAGATGATAACGATATCTCACAAGACAGTGAAGCATATCGTAAATGGAAAGAGGGTAGTTCAGGAAAATCGAATGAAGATTCTAGCAAGCCTTTGTATGAATCAACAGGCGTAGAGCTTTCCACTCCAGCATTTCTTCAGAATTGGAGAGCTAAAGCAATTTTTGGAATAATAATGCCATTATGGGGCATGGCACCATATGTGAGCTATCCAGTTTGGATTGTTTTTTTTGGACCGTTGAGAATATTAGAAGGATTATTAAGGATATTAATTGGAGGGCAGGCTACAACACCAAACATTCAATTTGATGTTTGGGTTTTTGGTTCTGGAGGCGCCGCAGCCCAAAGAAAAGAACCCACCGTATGGGGAGATTGGTGGGGCTTTGGTGGAGACGGAGCAGCAGGTTATCTTCCTTCTTTAGAGGGATTTCTTCTACTATTCCTATATTCCTATTTTTGGCTTAATATTTTTACACCAACATTTAGACCTCTTAGGATAATATTCTTAGGATTTTGCTTCTTCTATATTATGGCATTCAGTCACGCCTATATTCCAGATGGCTGGACACACTATTCTACAACTAAGTAAAAAACAAATTATTATAATCACTACACCGAAGGTAAGATGTGATAGACCTTCGTAGCGACACAGTCACACAGCCGACAGAAGGAATGCGAAAAGCAATGCTTGATGCAGCTGTTGGGGATGATGTTTTAGGAGATGATCCAACGGTAATTGAATTGCAAAATAAAGCAGCTAAAATACTTGGAAAAGAAGCTGCATTGTATGTCCCATCTGGAACAATGTCAAATATTGTTGCAACTCGAACACACACATCTCCAGGAGATGAAATAGTAACTGAAGCACATAGCCATGTTTACAGATACGAAGGAGGTGCGTTTGCAGCGCTTTCAGGATGTTCAGTGGCTTTAGTCAATGGTTTGAATGGGATAATGGCTTCAGAGCAAGTATCGAGCTCAATTAGAAAATCAGAAGGAAGTTTGTCTCATTATCCAAATGGAAGTTTAGTTTGTGTAGAAAATACAGCACAGGGTGGAGGAGGTACAGTTTATCCTCAAGAAACTCTAGATAAAATCTGTAAAGTTGCGAGAGAAAAAGATTGTAAATTACATATGGATGGGGCCAGGCTATTCAATGCAGTAGCTGCAAGCGGCACCGATCCTGCAAGAATGGTTCGTGATTTTGATACTATTTCAATATGCCTTTCAAAAGGATTAGGGGCGCCAGTTGGTTCAGTTTTGGTTGGCAGTAAGGCAGATATTGCTCAAGCTCACAGATGGAGAAAGATGTTTGGAGGAGGTATGAGACAAGCAGGGACGATAGCTTCAGCAGGAATTTATGCACTTGAAAATAATATAGAACGTTTGAGTGAAGATCATAGAAGAGCAAAGATATTTGCAGAAGCTGTAGCAGAAATGCCAAACTTCTCAATTAATGTAGAGAATGTACAATCAAATATTGTCTTCATTGGAGTTGGTAAAGGAAACACAGAATCGATAATTGAACAATTATCAACACATGGGGTCGATATTCTATCTACTGATGATTCAACCATAAGGGCTGTATTTCATCTACACATTACAGACGAAGACTTGGAAAAGGCCATTGAAGCCTTCGCAAAAGTAAGGTAGTACTTTGTCAGAATCCATAGAGAGAACACAATTGTTGTTGTCTCCAATGTTACTAATTTACTCACTATGTTTCTTTTTATTTTTACTTGATACTTATCTATTTCAAGAGATTTTTTCAGAGTACGGTAGCATAGAACCAGAATATCGGCCAGTTGAGCAAGCAACACGATTGGCGTATCTTTTTGTTGCAGTAATTGCTTGGAGAGATATTCAGGAGAATAAACAAAGTATAGAACGAAATGCCCTTCAGACAGGTAAAATTCTACTTTTCTTTAGTTTAATTTTAGTTGTTTTAGAAAATAATTGGGATTTAACACTCAGAGAGTCTATGGTCGGCCGGTTTGTTTTTGCAGCAACTCTTGGTTCAGTATTGCTTTGGTTGTCTTGGCTGGCATTCAATTCAGAT
>JBJLBY010000038.1:0-6078 GCA_045567975.1 Candidatus Poseidoniales archaeon
AAAAAGATGTACTACTTACACACCAGAAATGACATGGTACGTATTCCCCCAGATAGACTCGACGAGGATATTGACAAAGTTACCATGGAATTGGCCCATCAAGCATTTGAGGGTAGGATGGGACCTGACCAGAAATTGGTAGTTTTAATTACTGATTTGAAGTTGACTGGAGATAGTCGAGTCGTACATGGAGATGGTGCTGTTTATCAACCTGTAAGAATGGACATGCTACTATTCGATATTAAGGTGCAAGAAGTTATTGAAGGTGTAATTGATCAAATCACTGAATACGGTGCTTTTGTCCGATTTGGTCCACTTGATGGATTGCTACACGTATCACAGGTTCAAGATGATCACATTAATACTGATGTAGGGAACCAGAGATTAATTGGTAAAGAAACAAAACGTGAACTAAAAGTAGGGGACAAAGTTAGAGCAAGAATTGTTACTATATCTTTGAACGAAATATCTCCAAGAGAATCTAAAATAGGTCTAACTATGAGACAACCTGGTTTAGGTAAGCATGAATGGATTATTGAAGATCAGAATATGGCTGCCGCAGGTGGTGAATAATGGTTGACTTTGCTTGTAAAGAATGTCATATGATTTTAGAGGAAAATAATTGTCCTAGGTGTCCTGACGCCGAAATATCAAGAGAATGGCAAGGTTTTGTCGAGGTATTAGATCCAGAAAATTCCAGAATAGCCAAAGAGATGGGAATCCTGACTCCTGGAAAATACGCTCTACGTGTAAGATAAATGTATATTTTGAAGCCTGAAATGGCTGAGGGTTTAAGAAGTAATAATTTTGAGATTATTACTGACGCTCCCAAATCATTGGAAAATGAACCATTTATAGCAACAATTGGAGATATTTGCACCTTAAAAATTATTCAGCAAATACGTGTTCCAGATTTATGTATAGTTGATTACAAGACGAAGAGAGATACTAACTTATCTAATGACCAAAAGGAAAATATTGATAGTATTAATAGTAAATCAGTAACCGTAAAGAATCCTGCTGGCACTATAACTGAAGAACTATGGAATGCAATTGAAGAGGCTTTGAACAATGGAAATAATACAAAAATAATTGTGGATGGGGAGGAAGATTTAGCAACCTTAGCCGTTATTAGTCTATCTAAAATTGGAGCGAAGGTAATTTATGGGATGCCCGACAAAGGTATGGTAGTAGTTGATGTAAATCAACAAGCAAAGAAGAGGGCCAACGACTTCTTAAACAGAATGTTGGTAAAATAAAATGGAATTGGAAATAACACAAAATAATGATAATCCGCTCCTACACCGCAAGGAATTGCAAGTAGTTATTAAGCACGATGAAAAGGCAACACCAAAAAGAAAGGAAGTTATCAAGGGCTTATCAGAAGAGCTTAAAGCAAAAAAAGATTTAGTAATTATCGATCACTTGAAAAACAAATATGGTAAATCTGAAACTCACGGTTACGCAAAAGTTTACTCAAATATAGATGCACTGAAGAGAATTGAAACAAAACCCTCTATCGCTAGACACAATGTGAAAGATGAAGCCCCAAAAGCTAAGAAAGAAGAAAAAACTGAGGAAGCTAAAAAATCTGAGGTTGAAGAGGAAAAAACAGGTGATGAAGAATGAGTAAAGTAAAACAATACGAAGTAAACGATGGAAAGTTGATCCGAAAAAAACAATTTTGTCCACAAGAAGAATGTGGACCAGGTGTTTTCCTAGCTGAACACAAAGACAGAGTCTCCTGTGGTAAATGCGGCTATACTAAATTCAACTAATTAATCCAAAAGGTTTCCTAAAGAATCACGGAAAATCCAGATTGCTATCAATACTCCAAGAACTACCATACCTTGCGAAATTATAACACAGATTTTGAATAATTTAACCCTTTTTTCAGGGTCATCCATGTACTCAATAAGCCAGTCCATCAACCTTTAATTCGCTTGAGACCAAATATACTTTCCCTCTCAAGCTCTTCCAATCTAAATGAAATATATTTTGCAACCTCTTCCAAATTTGGAATAACTTTGAATTCTAAAGCATTAACACGCCTTTTAGTTGACTCAATTTCGTCCAGTAACTTTTTCATCGTAGTTTCGCCTTCTGCTGCCAAAATTATCATTTCTGAAAGCTTTTCAAAAGCGTGTACTGCCTCATCAACACGTATTGAGGTACCAACAAGACCGTAACCTCTATCTTCCAAAGATTTCTCAACTGGAGTGACCTTTACTGCTGGAACTACAACACCCATTATATTTTTAGAAGATAACTCTACTTCTGGAGGTTTATTAAGGCAATTTGCTGCAGACTCTAAGGCTGTTTTACCATCTGCAGCTACTGCAATAGATAATTTTTCCATCGCGTCTTTGTAAAGCTCGGAAAGCTGCCCTCGTAAATCTTTTACTTTAGGAAGTAACTCAAAGAACTCCATAATCAAACCATCTCTTTTCATTTTAAGGAGCTTATAACCACTTTTAGACAATTTGATTTTACGCTTTGTCTCAATAAGCTCCATGCGAGTTGGCTTGACGTCTGCTGTACTCATTTACTTATTTTTTCCTGTATGCTGGATGATATTTCTCTAGAGTTTTACGATCAATACGTGTTAATGCAGATTCAGGAAGTTTGCTTAACATTCCCCATCCTATTTCCAATGTATCCTCAATAGTTCTATTTTCCTCTCGGCCTTGCGTAACAAATAAGGCTTCGAATTCATCTGCAAATTCAAGAAGTTTTTGATCTCTTTCAGATAATGCTTCTTTACCGACAATAGCCACTAAACCTCGTAAATCGTTACCTTCTGCATAACCTGCATAAAGCTGATCACTGACTTGTTTATGATCCTCTCGTGTTTTCTTATCACCAATACCTGCATTCATCAAACGTGAAAGAGAAGGTAATACGAAATTAGGAGGATAGAGACCTTTACGATGCAAATCTCTTGATACAACAATCTGACCTTCTGTAATATATCCTGTTAAATCAGGAATTGGATGCGTTATATCATCCCCTGGCATTGTCAGAATTGGAATTTGAGTGACTGAACCTGATTTTCCCTTAATCAGACCTGCTCTTTCGTAGATTTGAGCTAAATCAGTATACATATATCCTGGATAACCACGCCTTCCTGGAACTTCTTCACGTGCGGCACCAATTTGCCTTAATGCTTCACAATAATTTGTCATATCTGTTAATATGACCAAAACATCGTATCCTTTCTCAAAAGCCAAATATTCTGCTGTAGTAAGTGCCATTCTAGGTGTAATTAAACGTTCGACTGCAGGATCACTAGCTAGATTCATGAAAACAACTGCTCTACTAAGAGCTCCTGTTCTCTCAAAATCTGCCATGAAATACTGTGCCTCTTCATCTGTAATACCCATTGCACAAAATACAACTGCAAAGTCTCTATCTGTACCTAGAGTTTGTGCTTGCCTAGCAATTTGAAGCGATATGTCATTATGAGGTAAACCTGCACCTGAAAAAATAGGCAATTTTTGTCCCATAACTAATGTATTCAAACCATCAATTGTTGAAATTCCTGTTTGAATAAATTCTAAAGGAGAATCTCTAGAATAAGGATTAATTGCTGCACCAATAATCTCAAGTCGCTCTTCTGGTATAATTGGGGCTCCACCATCAATTGGTTCACCAGCTCCACTCATAATTCTACCAAGCATATCCTTGGATAGATTAATTTTGATAGTCTCTCCTAGGAATTTTACTCCAGATTGCTTATCTATACCTGAGGTCCCTTCGAAAATCTGTACAACTACAATATCATGCGATGTATCAAGAACCTGACCTCTTTTCGTACTTCCATCAGGAAGTGAAACTTGTACAAGTTCACCGAAAGAAACCGGTTCAGTTTTTTCTACAAAGACCAAAGGTCCTGATATTTCTTTTATTGTCTTATATTCTTTCTGCATCTATGCACCCTCCATTATTTTTGAAAATTCTTTTGCCATTTCCTTGTCATATTTATCAAGTAAATCTACCATATTTTCCTCAAATTTAGACCTACCTATATCTTCCAATATTGATAAACCAAGTACATCTTCTAATTCAATACCACTACTCATCGCCTTCTCAGCTAAATCTTTGTAATGTAATACCACTTCCAAAAATTTTGCCTGATCCTTAATTTCACAATAAGTGTCCACATCATGGAAGGCATTCTGCTGCAAATAGAACTCACGAAGCATACGTGCCACTTCAAGTGTCAATTGCTGATCTTCTGGTAATGCATCAGAACCAACTAACTGAACTATTTCTTGTAACTTAGATTCTTCAGTAAGAACAGCCATCGCAACAGCTATGTTATCATTCCACTCTTTAGAAGCATTCTTTGCATACCAATCTTCTAGACTTCTATTGTAAAGCGAATAACTAGTCAACCAATTAATGGCAGGAAAGTGCCTCTTTTGTGCTAATTTTGAATCTAAAGCCCAAAATACCTTTACAATTCTGAGCGTGTTCTGTGTAACTGGTTCTGAGAAATCACCACCAGGTGGTGATACAGCTCCAATAACTGTAACTGAACCACTTTCATCATTCATAGTTTGGACTCGACCAGCCCTTTCATAGAATTCAGATAGGCGTGCAGCCAAATATGCAGGATAGCCTTCTTCACCAGGCATTTCTTCTAGACGGGATGAAATTTCACGCATGGCCTCAGCCCATCTTGATGTTGAATCTGCCATCATTGCGACGTCGTATCCTTGATCTCGGTAATATTCAGCTAACGTGATTCCTGTGTAAACAGACGCCTCACGTGCTGCGACAGGCATATTTGAAGTGTTAGCAATCAAAACTGTCCTGTCCATAAGTGGACCTCCTGTTTTAGGATCTTTCAAATGTGGGAATTCAGTAAGAACTTCAGTCATTTCATTACCCCGTTCACCACATCCTACGTAAACCACAATCTGAGCATCAGACCATTTAGCTAATGTTTGCTGAGTAACTGTCTTACCAGTACCAAAGCCTCCAGGAATTGCAGCAGTACCTCCCTTAGCTATAGGGAATAAACCATCTAAGGTTCTTGTTCCTGTAACAAGTGGAATATCTGGCCTGAATTTCTTATTATATGGCCTTGGAACCCGAACTGGCCAGAGCTGCATCAACTTTAGGTCAGTCCCATCATCCAATTTTCCAATTACATCATCAATAGTATAGGTGCCTTTTTTGAGCTCGGTAACCTTACCTGAGGATTTAGGAGGAACCAAAATTTTATGAGAAATAGTAGGAGTTTCTTGTACCGTACCTATTGTTTGACCTCCCTCTACACTATCTCCAGCTTTAACGGTTGGAACAAAATCCCATTTCTTGGAATGATCCAAACCTGGAGCAGTTACACCTCTTTCAATGTAATCACCCATTTTATCCTGAAGAACAGGCAATGGCCTCTGAATTCCATCATAAATAGAAGTTAGAAGTCCTGGACCCAATTCAACGGATAATGGCTCTCCTGTGTTTTCGACGGGTTCTCCAGGTTTGACTCCAGATGTATCTTCATACACCTGAATTGTAACGTCGTCACCTTCAAGTCCAATGACTTCGCCCATCAATTTCTCGTGGCCTACAAGTACCACGTCATACATACGAGGTGAAACACCTCTAGCCGTTACAACCGGCCCTGACACTCTGTATATTTCTCCTTTTAATTCCATAGGTCTACTCCTATAGCTGTTTTGATACGGTCTCTAAGACCTTCATCAACCTCAGAGCCGATAGCAATTACTGTCGGCTTCACACTATTACTCAATTTACGACGGACTGTAGTCTCTAAAGTATTCCAGTCTTTGTCATGTATGACTAGAATACCAAGATCTTTATCCTCCAATGCCGTTTTTACAGCTGAGTCAACTGTATTTTTTTCGCTGACTGTGAACCATTTTTCGATTCCAACCAATCTAAAACCAATCGTGAACATATCATCTCCAATTACACCAATTTCCATTAGACCATCACCAACTCTTCAATCCTCTTAGAGGACAGGCCTGTCTGTTTTCCTCGTATAATTGCCCTAAGATTGTATACTTCTCTCTCTTTCCTCAAAAGATAGTCCAGAACGGGTAG
>JBJLBY010000039.1:0-23588 GCA_045567975.1 Candidatus Poseidoniales archaeon
TCCTCATCTGCGATTGTGTCCTGCAAGGAGTCATTATCCATTTTCACGTTGCAATTGATTCTCTATATAAAAACACTCTTATTATTAGCTAATACCTTATTTATAGTGTGTTTCTCTCAATAGAATAATGGGCAAGCATACTTTGAAAGTACTGACGCAAAAAAGAGTCATTACAATCTCAGTGGTTGCATTGATGCTATTACAAGTTATTATAGTCCCAACATCTTCAAACAGTGGAGAAATTGGAACAAACTATGATACTGCTCAAGAATTAGACTCTTTTTTCCAAAGTGTTAACCAAAGAAACGACGAAGTAAATGAAACTGTAGTGGAACAATTAGGATTTCTTAGATCTATTCACGAAGGAAAGGAACTTGATTTGACTCTTCTAGATAACAGAAAATTCATAATGGATTCTAAGGATGAAAGTGATGAAGTATCTGCTGAAATAGACTACGAACAGATAATTTATGATTATCAGAATAGAGGACTAGAGCCAACAATCGTTGATGATCCTGAGCCCGTAATAACTGACATCATACAAACAATGTTGGATGACTCAGATTTATATCAAAATTCGTTCTTGAATTCAGCCCTTTCTATATTCACTGAAACATATCTTATCTATTGGGCTTATGACTTAAATGGAAACGGAACCATTGATACTAGAGGTTGTGGTGATGACGGATTACCTGGAGAACCATGTGAAGAAGGAGTTGAAGAAGCAAATTTAGCATCAACAATATGGGGTGCTTCGACTGCACTAATTACTGCATTTTTCGAAAATCTAGGACTTAATAACATTGTAATAAACCTGATTATTGCACTTATGGATGTACTTGACGAAGGGGATGCTGCATGGGTTCCCATTGATATCGATGAAGATGGTAATAATGAAATAAGAGTACGTTTAGTACCGGTAGTAAACGATTTAATCAATCAAGAAACTGATATCAATCCTATCGATGGAGATGTAGGGCTAGAAGCAAATCTAGGAATTGCGCTAGAATTTGAGGAAGTTGAAGAATTAAACCAGACGCTTGATGTCGCTATCGTAAGAGGTCTAACATACACCAACGATAATAATGATGAAGAAACCTATGTTTGGGGAGTAAACACTCGATTTCCAGCTAATGAAACTCCTGATGAATACTCTCTTAGCATTATTATTGAAGAATTTGTATTTACCATAGGTCCTGGAGGCGGTGGACTTGAGATAAATCCCGGTGATGTTGACTACGTTAATGCGCCCTATGAAATTTCTCTAAAAATGAACAATCAAACTGGCAATCCATTAAACAATGGTATTGACTCTTTGGATGTCGCTATCGGCTATCTAAAGTACAATTGGAGTAAAGGGACCTTCGTTAATCCTGGTGATGCTTTAGAGGAAATCACTTTCATAAAAATAGACATGGATAACCCAAGAGGAAAAGTACCTGATGAATTAAAAATAAGAATTGTATCACAGACACTGGATGATGGTGTTAAAAGAGATGCAATTGAGGTATACGCACCTCCTGCTGAAACTACCAACTTATCTGAGCAAAATAAAAAATTTAATTTAGACTTTGAATACTATGAATTTAATACTGCACCCGAAGAGGAGGGTGATGCATTTTTGTCACACATCGTGGCTGATATTACTGGTGTACCTGTTTGTAGAATCAATGACTTTGGAGAAGAGGTGTGTCTAGATGAATTCAACATGCCACAGGCATCTTTCTGGCTAGAAGTTAGGAATGAATCTACTTCCGAAAGAAATTGGACTGTAGTTGAATTTCACGCTATGGAACCAATTGATTCTATTGTATATGGTGACTATGAATATTTCACTGAAGATGGTCGAGATCCTGCTTGGGATGACCATGATTATAAACTTTTTACCGGTTTAGAAATAAAGCATTTGCCTGCTAACCTTCTCCTAGAAGGGAATCTGAAACTGGATGAAAGTGGTGGTACTAATATTCCAATAAATAATGATGATGAAGACGTTGATGGGAATGCAGTTGGGGGACTCATAAGCGATTTACTAGTTGGTTTAGCTGGAAGAATTGTTTACGTTGGAGACTTGCTTAGATCTATTCCTCAAGCTGTATTGCAATCAACAATAGGTGAAGGGGACGGAGAAGTTGCAATAATAATGCGTAACAGAGAAGATGAACCAGATTTTATTGAAGAACTTCTCGTATTCTTGACCAGCGATAAATACTTAGAAATGAAAGATGAAAGTGGAGATGATTATTTCGCAATTTACAACCAATCTGCATTTCTGAATTCAAATGCACCTGATAACCGAAGCACTATATCCTCAAAAAATCTAGATTACAGTTTTAGTGCTAAGGTAACTGGACTTGGAGATGTAGGTTTCTTTTCAAGAGAAGGAATTACCAACATATCTTTGGCGATGGATCCAGTTAGAGAAAAGCCATTCCGAGTATATTTTGAAGGTGTGGATAACTTTGGAGATACGTCCCATTGGGCTAATATTACAATCAGTAATGTTCCAAATAATATCACACTAAATGTTGACAATGGAAATCTAAATTATGCTGGAGGTAGCGGAGGAAATGAAATTATTAATGACATTACCTTCACTAGTTTCGCAAACGATATTTATACTCGTCTTAAACTAGAACACTTACCTGGATCTGCCGAAATTATAACTTCTAGTGGAGATCTTAGACTAGTGACTGACAGCTGGTTTAACTTTACTTTTGCAATAACCAATGAAACTAATGATGGAAAAGCAACTTCTTGGATATGGAATCAAACTAGCTACAATGGTAGTTCTGTAATGTTATATCAAAATGACATGGGAGGTGTTAATGAAACTGCAAGTTTATCTGGAGATTTAAGTTGGTTGAAATCACTAAGACTAGATGATGACGGTAGTGGAGAGTTAGCCGATTTTAGAATCAATCACAGGCAACCAGTTCAATTCAAAGTGGGGGCTATTGATGATACAAATTATGAAGAAGATGACAAAGGATTAGATGCCTACGTTTTTATTGACTCTCTTCCTGCTGAAATTATAGTAGCCGTTCCACTTCTTGAAACTAACGGAATAATAGATGAAAACGTTACCGAAGTAAATGACCTGAGAGATGTAGCTCAATTTATCGAGGCTTTATCTGATGTAGGAAAAACACTAGTTGATACTGTAGCAGGTTTATCAATAAATTTGGTGACTAATGTAGAGTCCTTTGAGACTGTTGCAAGATTCCTTTACAACATTGATGAAGAAGTCGCTGTCACTGCATGGGTTGATAAAGGAAACATTAGTCTGCTTGATGAAGAACCCAAGTGGGTTGAGGGACTATGGTCTAGCCAAAAAGATGTCGAAGATGGAACTATTTTAGGTGCTAGAATGCTTTTGAATGGATTACCGCAAGCCGTAGACGCAAACTATACATCTAGAGGAGACAAAATAGACTTGAATTTGACACTGACAGATTTCAATTCTCGTGAAACTGCAGACTATATAATTTTTAGAGAAGAAGGAATAATTGGACCAAAGGTCACTGCTTTTATCGAACAAATTCCAACTGGATTAGATTTACAAATGAATGCGGACTTAGTACTTAACGCAACTGTTGAAAATTTAACACTAAATGGAACTGTACATGTTCAAACGAACAAACCTGTTGGGCCAATATACTTAGTTGTAGAAGATAGTGAAAATGAAAATCCATATCGCGTAGAAGCCTTGATTCCAGAGCTGCCAAAAGATATTACACTTGATATGAATATTTATGGCGATCTTTTCGAACTTAACATCTCTGCTGATAGTACCATAGAGTATGTAGCTGTTGAAATTGAATTAGGAGATGCTTCTAGTCTAGAAACTGAATGGGTTGAGGGTATTACTTTGGATATGTCTGATGATGGTGACATGAACATGAAAGCATATCTTAGAGGAATCTCTCCAACAATCGCAGTAAAACTTTGGGATCCTGAAGGTGAAGGTGCCCAAATTGATGTAAAGTTGGACGAATTTAACAAAGATGCAATGCAAAGTTTGTTAATTGATGTTGACAACTTTTCAAACAAAAGTATATTGCTTAGAATAGATGAACTACCAAATGATTTCGATTTAAATGTCTCCATATTTTTGGGAGAATTGGAGGATGAAAATGCCCCTATAATTGGAAATATTAGTGTTAAGTCAAACAAAGAATTAGGGTCAATATATGCCGAAGTCAAGGATAGTGAATCTGAAACAACACTCGAACTTGCCGTGCCTGATTTACCTGAAGAAATAAATTTAGACGTTAGTTTAAGTGATGATATTGAAGTGGACTTTAGCTGTTCAAGAGCACCTTCAAAAGTTATTTTAGGGATAGATTCTGGAGATACTTCTAATTTAGAAACTGATTGGACTCACGGAATTCTTCTGAGAGAAACCGATGAAGCCAGCGCACTAAGACTTTTCTTAGAAGGCACAGTAACAACTGCTAAACTATCAGCTAAATTTGGTGAATCTGATATAATTGATTTGAGACTTGGTGACTGGTCACCTACAACAACGTGGCTGAATTTGAACTTGGATCGAGGATTAAATGAAACTGCCATTGAATTGTTTTTGGATGAGCTAGGGCAAAATAACAACATTAATGCATATATTCAAACTGGAAAAAGTGAAGGAAGAGAATTGGATGCTATATTTGATATTGAACAAACTGGCGATATTGGAAGGGCTTTCCTAAAAACGCATAACCAAACAAGGCCTTCCTTTAATGAAGTTTATTTTTCTAAGGTACCTAACGATTTAAGAGCAGATATAATTGTTGGAAAGCAAATCGACATCATATATGAGGCCAGTAGTATTATGGACTACATTTGGGTTAAAACTGCTAACAGAGATTACGGAGAATGGAGAACTGCACAAGCTATAGTACATGATGTTCCCAATTCATTCCATATGGGAATTAATCCAAACATTGAATTTGATATGGATGAATCGTTTGTTTTCCAAGGATTTCCCGATGTTTTTATATCAACCAGCTCTCCTGAAATTGATGTTCTCTTAATCGTAGACGAAGGGTATACTGGAGGCCATTCTGGTACATTTATCGATGTTATAAATGTTGGAGACAACACTACTATGAGAGTAGAAGGTACAAATTATATTATTGATTCTCCACAAGGAATCGAAAAAGCATACCTTAGGGCTACAAATTCTCCTGCAACTCCTGAATTTTATTTAGATTATATGATAATCCATGCGAGTGAAGTAAACCACGTAGAGATTATACCAAATCAAGTTTTCGGATTATATCCTGTATTTGAATTGGTTAATTCAAGGGGAGGAGAGCTATCATTTGCAATTGGAGGTGAAATCAGTATAGGGCCAATTAAATTGAAGACATCGGCTGTAATGATGGACTTGCGTGTAAAGAGTGTAGGAGAACATCATATCTTACCAACTTGGTTAGGCATACAAAAGAACGGCTTAGATACAGAATTAGGAAACGATGAAAAACATTACATTTTACCCGAACCGGGATTAAGCTTAATTGCATCTTTGGAGGCTACAATATGGTAGACGAAAAACAGAGACAAATACTTCTGAAATTCGCTGTAGCAATTTTATCAGTAATGGTTATATTTGTTTGTTATTCATATGCACTACCTAGAACTGAAGTTGAGATGGATACTGTTTACCATAGTTCTTACTCTGGATTATTTATTCAATCAAAGATAAGTAATACTGGAACTAAAGAAATTACTGATCTAAAAGTGAAAAGTTCTGTTTGGAATGAAACTGAAATGCTTGTAACTGAGACCAATTATCCTGGAATTTTAGAAGCAAAGAAGTCTGTAAAGATTCCTTTTTTAGTTTTTAACGGACCTCATGCAGATGAATATAACCTCATTATTATTTTAGAATTTAAGGACGAGGAAGGAAAGCAGAAATTAATTTATAGTTATGAAATTGCAGATTATGGCAATCTTGCTTGGCATGAACAATATTTTAATTTATAAAAATAGTTGATTTTTTCACAATAGAAAACTTTAATTGATACGCATTCAAAGGGTTAATGGACTCAACCTCCGGACTTAACTCATGCCTAAGCAAATAATTTCAGCTTCAGAAATGGAGCGATACGGCTATTGCCCATTATCTTGGTATTTAGATTCTAAAGGTGTAGATGCAGAGGGTCAGGAAGTTGACACGGGACTTGAAAAGCATAAAGAAATTGGAGACTCTTTGAAAGATTTATTAGTTGAAGAAAAGAAATCACGTGAGACTTCAAGCACTTTAATGACTGTCGTAGGAATGATTATGGCTGTAGTAACTATTGCACTAATTATTCTCTGGTTATCAAATGACGCTCTAAGGCAAAACTTAGGTGTAATATTATTAATAATTGGAATTGGATGGATGTTGGTTGCATCATTTTTCCTTTACAGTTTACTACTATCTACTGAGAAAATAGATAAGTTGAGAGATGATTATAAACTTGGAGAAGAAAAAATTGAATCTCCCGATGAATTAACTGATGAAACCCCAGTTCTCAAATCTTCAAAATATAATCTTGCTGGAAGACCGGATTACATAATTAATGAAGGTGAACAGAAAATACCTGTGGAAGTCAAGACGGGAAGAAGGCCACAAGCTCCTTTCTTCAGTCATGTACTGCAGATAGGCGCTTACTGCTTACTTTCAGAAGAAGAATTTAAACAAAAACCAAAATATGGTCAAATAAGATATGGCTTTGAGAATAAACCTCATAAAGTTAATTGGGATTCAAAATTAAGAAGGATTGTTATTGAAAAATTAGAAGAAATGAATGACATAAATGCAGGTAAAATGGAAGCTCATAGGAATCATAAAAGAGTCGGGAAATGCAATAGTTGTTCAAGGCGTAAAAATTGTCCTGAAAGGTTAACTGAGTAAGTTAGGCACCTACAGATATTCTCTTATACCTCTATTCTGATTACAATGGCCAAGCAATGATACCTGTGAAAGTCGCTATCTCTGGCCAACCCGGTACTGGAAAGACCAGAACTGTGTTAAGGATAGCTAAAATGATTGAAGATAAGTTCAAAATTGGTGGATTTACCACACACCCTATTGTAGAAGAGGGCGAAATTATAGGTTATAATCTAAAGGATTACATAACTGGTGAAGAAGAATTATCTGCATCTGTAAGATGGGATGTAAAACCGAAGGTACCTGGAAGAACACCAGAATCAACCGCTTTGGGAATAAGACTTGATGCTGTAAATAGAATAGCCACAGACTCTGTTGCAAAAGCTATTGAAGAAGCTGATTTAATTTTAGTAGATGAAGTTGGAAAACTAGTTTCTGAATCAAAAGAATTCAGTGAAACATTGAAAGAAGCACTAAAATGCGGTAAACCAATGTTAATAACTATGCACAAGCGTTCAAGGAATCCTCTGTTACAATCAATACGTAAGAGAGATGACTTAAGAACTCTAGAAGTTACTCCCATTAATTCAGCAATATTACCTTCAAAAGCTGTAAATATTCTAAAGACTGGAATGGTGTGAAGAAAATACAAGAAGGTAAAGTAATTTTCAAAGCCAACCTTTCTGGAAAAGATAAGGGGCCTGGAAAAATCAAAGGTGTTTTTTACAACCCTTCAATGAAACTGAGTAGAGACCTACACGTCGAATTCGCGAAACAATTTGATTTCAAGGGGACGTTGCTAGATGGAATGGCTGCATCTGGAATAAGAGGGATGCGCTTAATGCTTGAATCAAACATTAAAGTTGAATTCTGTGACTCTTCGGAACTTGCTATTAATACAATAAAAGAGAACTTGGAATCTAATAATCTTAAAACAAACGTTTACCACCATAATATTGAAGAACACCTAGTTGAAAATAAATATGAATGGATTGATATTGATCCTTTTGGAACTCCAGCCCCCTTTCTAGAAGGTGCTGTAGAATCTGTAGAAATAGAAGGTATACTCGGAATTTCTGCAACAGATACTGCAGTATTATGTGGAGCTAAACCTTCTGTTTGCAAAAAACGATATGGTGCTATGTCTATGAGAGGGGTTGCAGCGAAAGAAGTTGGCATAAGAATATTATTAGGAAAAATACATTCTATTGCCACAGAAAAAGGCAAAGGTATAGAGCCTTTATTATCATATTCGGAAGGGCATCATCTACGTACATTTGTTAGGGTTGTAGAAGAAAACAAAAGCGAGTTAAAGTGGCTTACAGAAAAAATGGAAATGAAAGATAAAGAAGAAGAAAAAGCTGCAGGGCCATTGTGGGGAGGAAAAATAATTGACAAAGAATTTGTTCCAGAATATAGTGATGGAAAACTTGGGAAAATGACGACTACCCTCTGTGAAGAGGCTGATGGGCCTCCTGGATTATATGATATTAATGACATAGCAAGAGATGCCCTAATTGGCCAAACACCGAAAAGGCAAAAAATAATTCAATCAATAATAGAGTTAGGTAATTTTGCAAGTTCAAGCGTTTTTTCACCTCTAGGAATTAAGACTGATGCAAGTGAAGAAACTAGAGTTAAAGCTGCAAAACTTGCCCAATCTTTATAACACCCCTCAGAGTCCGCGCAATCCTATGGAAGTTAACGTGATGAATAAAACAAAAAACGAGCTCGAAATTGAAGTTCGTGGTGCTAACGAAACATTGTTGGGGCCTTTGATGAACCACACATTAGCAAATCCAGACGTCGCTTATGCATCTTATTATATGGGCCATATTGTTCTAGACAGTCCGAAATTCTACGTTAGAACTAAGAAAGGAACTCCAAAAAAAGCAATCTTGAAAGCGGTTGAAACAATCATCTCTGATATCAAAACTATTAGAGATAAATTAGCTTAATTTTATGGTTCTACCGGGTAGACCGGATATAGGAAACGAAGAATATCTATCTAAGTCTAAAGGTATATCTGGCAAGCTTAGGAAAGCACCCGAGCATTTCTCAGTGGATGAAATTATACAATCTGGTAGAAAAGCACACTGGATCTGGGCAAAGGAAAATGATGAGGGGAAGCATGCTATTGTTAAAATAACTTCAAAAAACTGGGATACTCATGTACTTGTCAAAGAATTGTCAAGGAAACTTAACATTGGTGAGAGAGCAATTAGTTTTGCAGGAACAAAAGACAAACGAGCTCTAACTTCTCAATATATTTCTCTAAAATCTAATCAAGATAAAATTGAAGGTTTGAATTTAGATAATGTCAAAATAGAATTTAAACATATGAGTATAAAACCGATACGCTTAGGAAATCTGGTTGGAAATAAATTTAAAATTGAAGTCACCGACGCAAAAAATTTGAACAATATTGATAAGATAATTAACGAATTAGACTGCTTTTTTCCAAACTATTTTGGAATACAACGATTTGGCGTAATGAGACAAATAACGCATTTGGTTGGTAAACAAATTGTGAAAGGGAATTACGAAGAAGCTGTTTGGGATTATCTAACAATCGGAGATGAGAAGACCTCTGGCCATGAAGGGCGCCAATTTCTAATAAAAACAAGAAATTGGAAAGAAGCAATAGGAAAATACTCACCTCATCTTCTATTTGAGAGACAACTTCTTGGTCATTTAAGTCGAAATGAAAACGACTATATTGGAGCTATAAATCAGCTCCCTGAAAACTTAGCTAAGATGCTAGTTCATGGGTATCAAAGTTTAATTTTTAACAGAGTGCTGGATCTTAGAATAAAAAAAGGGATTAGTATCAATACTCCATTAGTAGGTGATAATATTGTTCCAGTAGATAATTATGGTGGGCCTGATCAAAGGCGTGTCATTGAAGTAACTGAAAAAAATCAGAAGAAATTAACAAAGAGATGCTTAGAAGGAAAAGCTTGGGTTGTTGGGCTATTACCTGGTGCACAAAGTAATTTTACAAAGGGGCTTCAAGGCGAATTAGAGCAACTTATTATGAAAGAAGAAAGTATAAAATTTGAAGATTTCATGATTGGAGAAATACCACAACTATCATCCTTAGGGATGTATAGGCCATTAAGTCAAAAAATAAATGATCTGGACTATGAAATGAGAGAAAATGGAAATCCTTATTTTGAATTTTGGTTGCATAAAGGTACATATGCTACTTCATTTCTTAGGGAAATAATGAAGTCTAAAGACTTAAGGAGTTACTAATGATTACTAAGTGTGTTATATTTGATTGTGACGGAACTTTAGTAGATAGTGAAGGTATTACTAATCAAGTAATTGCCGAAATGGCTGGCGAACTTGGAATAGAAATGACTGGAGATGAAGCTAGTGCAACATTTGGAGGAAAAACGCTTGATGGAGTTGTTTACAAAATGAAAGAATTATCTGGAAGGGAGTTACCTGATGATTGGTTGCCCAGATTAATACAAATGGTTAATGATTCTTGGGAATCAAGACTTAGGCCAGTTAAAGGTGTGAAAGAAATTTTAGAGAAGATAAAAATACCTATTTGTGTAGCTTCAAATGGAGAACCTACTCATGTCAGGCACTCATTGAGATTAACTAAACTTTATGATTTTTTTGGAGACAAGATATTTACTGCATCTGAAGTAAGTGTACCTAAACCTGCACCAGATCTTTTCCTCTATGCTGCAAAAAATATGGGCTTTAATCCTGATGAATGTGCAGTCATTGAAGATAGTGTAACTGGAGTTACTGCTGCAGTAAATGCAAATATTAGAGTTTATGGAATTATTAACAACCTTTTTTCTAAAAAAGATTTAGAAGAGGCTGGAGCAATTACCTTCAATAGGATGAAAGATTTACCAAAATTATTAGGTTTATGAACATATGCTGAGAAATAATATACCTATCTTGATCGCAATCTCTGCTCTAATCGGACTTGTGTTGGCTCAATACTTACATGATAGTGACTTGGATGGAATTCCAAATGAAAAGGATGAATTTCCCAACGATCCTAACGAATGGGAAGATACAGACAATGATGGAATCGGAGATAATGAAGATGAGGATGATGATGGAGATGGATATAATGATACAATCGATGTTTTCCCAAAAAATAGTGAAGAATATTATGATAACGATTTAGATGGTATTGGTAACAACGAAGATAATGATGATGACAATGATGGTTATGAAGATAATAGCGATCTCAATCCATTAAATGATATTGCTCTAAAATTTAACGTAGGTTGGATTAATTTAATCGATAAGCAGAACAATAGAAATAGTGTTCCTGTAATAATTTACTTAATGCAAGATTCTGAAGAAATTCATAGATTTGATAATGAAGATCGACCTTGGGCCGTCCCTTGGCAATCTGAATTCAACATAAATACTGATTTTGAACTAAACATACCAGACAATAAAACTGAACATAATTTCACAATAATGGCAGTTTATTATAAATACAAAAATCCAGAACTATTCGATGTTAGTAACTCAAATCAAAGTTATGGTGCAAATATAACCTATAATTTGTCTAACGATTCATGGAATCTTGGAAAAAGTGGAATTTTAGATGGTAGCTTAGATGATTCTGATGATAGTAATGATGCTAAACTGTTCTTAACCATAGAATCTTACAATTTTGGGTATCTTAAATCTTATACTTGGTCTTACAAAGGCGAAGAATACCAAATTAGCTATAATTTTGACCCAAATCGCTATTCCTACTTTACTAAACAACCTCATAAAGTAAGAGAATATAGCGATTACTTAAATTTTGTAACACCTGAAGAAAAAGCAATAATTGACATTGCAATCTTCCTTGATGACATCTCCAAGAGAGAAAATTTTGATAATCTTAGCCGTGTAAACTTCTTTTTGAGTTTTGTTCAAACACTAAAGTATGCTGAGGACAATGTAACTGCTGGTGTTGGTGAATATCCTAGGTACCCTATAGAAACATTAATTGAGCAGACTGGTGACTGTGAAGACACATCGGCGCTATTAATTTCTCTAATGAAGGCAATAGGTTATGATGCTGCAATCATTCTTATTCCTGAAGCGTGGGACGGATATGGACACGCTGCTGTTGGCGTAAATGTTACAGAGGGGACCGGAGTGCATTACATCTTGAACGAAGGTACTGATGAGGAAAAAAATTACTACTATGCTGAGACTACAGCCGTGGGTTGGGTACTTGGCGAAATGCCCGATTTGGAGTCAAATAAAGCATACGTTTACGAGGCACAATGAGCAATACTGAAGAATTAGATGAATTTCCAGTAAAGGTAGATGAAGACGTCTATGGTCCTATCAAAATAGATAGAATTATCTCAGACGTTAAGGAAGGTAAATTAACAGATAAAGCTAAGTTTTGGGATGGAGAAGATTGGGTCCCCGTTTCAATTTTACTAGATGATGATGAAATTTTCGATGATGAATGGGGTGCTGAAAAGAATAATGTAATTGATGAGAACGGACCTCCCTTAGATGCATCCTCAGCTTGGGAAGATGCTAAAAGAAAAGGAAGATGGCTAATGATATACGGTGATCACTTGGTTATAGAGGGTGGAAAAATGAATCAGGAAGATTTCAATAACATAATTATGGGAGAGCCAACTAATGGCGGAATACCTGTCAGCAAGTTGCTGAATGTTAGTTTTAAGAACGTTGAGCAAAATGTTGAGATTAAAGCAAGTAGTTTTCATAGAATGTATGAAGTTTACACACTGAAATGTACTCTTTCAAAAGAAAATAGTGAAGAACTTCAGAGAGAATTAGAAACTGCAAATGTTAGAGTTACAAATAACTAAACTTTTTTATTGCAGGAAAAGAAAGACAATTATGGCACAATCTAAGGCACTGCTAGTAATTATGTTGCTCCTAGTAAGTCCAACATTCACTGCAGCTTCTCCAAATGAAGACATTATGCATCCTAACATCATAAGGGCAATGGGTGCTGCTGAAGCTAGCACAGAAATTGAATTTATTGTACAATACCGACCACACTTAACAGAAACTCACATGGCTAATGCTAATGCAATTGGAATAGAAATTGTAAGTGTCTTCGAATTTATAGATGGTTTTTATGGAAAAGGAACATCTGAAGAAATAAAAACTCTTAGCAAAGAAGATGACATTTTCTGGATAGAACACAATACCCAGATGGAATATTACATGCAAGATACTACTAGAATAGTAAATGCTGTAGAAGCATGGAGAACTGTAGTAATTAATGAAAACGAACAAATCGTAGAAAATCAGTTTGGTGAGTACGATTATATTGATGGTACTGGAGTAGCCGCAGTAATTATCGACACAGGTGTTGATGCCGGACACCCTGACTTTGATTATGATCAAGGAAAGACAATCTCTTACAAATTTGATAGAGGGACTGGAACCTGGATAGAAGCTGAAAATTCAGATACATCAAGTGGACATGGCACTCACTGTGCAGGCACTGTAGGTGGTAATGGAGATGCATCTGCTGGAGCAAAGAAAGGAGTTGCACCTGGAGCTACTTTGATTGGTATGGGGGTTGGAGATATTGCATTCATCGATAATGCAGTAGAAGCATTTGAATGGGTTTATGACAACTCGAGACCTGATGCTAATCCTTACAATATACGTGTAACCTCAAATTCATGGGGAAGTTCTGGTTCTGAATATGATCCAAATAATGCCATATCACAGGCTGTTTTCAATTTGGTTTACGATAACAATGTAATCTCTGTTTTTGCAGCTGGTAACTCAGGAGGAGATGGAAGTGATCTTCAAACAAACCCATACTCAAACATTCCTTTAGTTATTGGAGTTGCTGCATTAGAACATGATGGAAGTGGCATTGCTGACTTTTCATCTAGGGGAGATATGACAAAACCTCAAACTTGGCCTGATATTGGAGCACCTGGAGTGAACATCTGGGCAACTGCACCAAGAGCTACTCTAATCGATATCATACAAAGACCCACTGATGATGATTTGTACTACATGGCAATTTCTGGAACCTCAATGGCAACACCACATATCGCTGGTGTAGCTACTTTGCTGTATCAAGCCGCACCATCTCTAGGTGTTGCAGATTATCTGTATGAGGATCACGTCGATGTAGAGGGTGAATGGTACGGAGACAGGACAGATACTTTCGTTACTGAAGCTGAGTTGATTCTTGAGTTGTCTGGCAGATATATTGAAGGAGGACAGCCAAATGCAAACGAATCTTACAGTAATACAGGAATGCAGCATGATTGGGGTCAAGGTCATGGATTAATCGATACAAAATATGCAATTCAAATGGCCCTTACCTTGGAACGATTGAGAAATATTGATGAAAATAATGATGGCATTTATGATAACACAAATGTAACTGTTTTTGATGCAAGGAACAGCATGGAGGGAATCAGTCACATACATACTGCTAAAGGATATACTGATACTTTAACGGCTAAATGGAAAGGTGAATGGGCTTACTTCATTGGTAGTGGCGGAACTTACGTAACAGACTCAACACACTATCTACATATTCCAGACGGAGCTACTAGGGCTGAAATAGTACTTGCTTATCCTCAAGTTAATACTGATCAATTTACTGTCGCTAATTTAGATTTGACTATAGACACAAACAGTGATGGATCTGATGACAACTCTCAGAGTTTTGGAACCAATTCGAATACAAAGGAATATGTTATAGATATCGATAATGGTAGTAGTGGACACCTTTGGGTTTTTGGCATTGAAGGTACTGCTGTAGGCTTGAAACCAACACAAGGTGCAACATTAGAGGAATATTGGGAACCAAGAGTTCCATACGATGTTGATGTAAGAATATTTATGGATGAAGATAATCATTTCGTTGATGAAAATTTGACTAATTACGGAGACTATGCGTGCTCTACTGACGGAGTAAATATGAATACTCACAATCAGGCCTGTATCTCAAAACTAGAATTTGGGGAACCCTCGCAAGCATACAATGGTACTTCTTACATAGAAATGAATTATCATGCATTTAATTTAAGCAAACTGGAAATTAAAGAAGAAATAGTAATTGCTGAAGAAAGTGGATTCTGGACAGTCAGAAATGCTGCAATTACTGCAGGAGCACTTGGCTTCGGTGCAGGTATTATTGCCTTTGTTGCCTGGGCTAGACGTCCTTTTGCTGGAAATTAGAAGTGTGGTTCTAATTTTTCCATTATAGCTGGTTTTGGTAGTGCACCAACTAGTCTATCAACAAGTTCACCGTTCTTAAAAATCATCATAGTAGGTATAGACATTATACCATGCTGAGAAGCTGTATTAGGATTCTCATCAGTATTCATTTTTACTATCTGAACATTTGAATTCTCTTCTGCGACTTCTTCTAGAACTGGACCTAGAGCTCTACAAGGGCCACACCAAGGCGCCCAAAAGTCTACTAAAACCAAATCATTACCTTCAACAGTTTTTTGAAAATCGGCATCTGTTACATTTGTTATACTCATTTTTTCACCTATATTTTCTCAAATCTAAGATTTAAAGATTGGAGATACATTTCCATAAGAAGCCTCCATATAGGTTTTTGGATAATATATTGTATACTAACTCATACGAAATTATAAGTAGCACGCAAATTCGTAGATGAAAACTGGAAAATAATTTCGGGACAAAAATCAGAGGTAAACAAATGAAAATCGGGATTTTTTACGGATCAAGTACGGGTAATACACAGACTGCAGCTGAGCTTATAGCTGAAGGTTTAAGTGAGCATGATTGTCATCTTAAAGACGTGGATGGTATAGACGTTGATGATTTTCTTGGATATGACTTACTACTTCTAGGAATCTCAACTTGGTATGTGGGTGAACCTCAAGATGATTGGATTGATATCTTAGATGATATGGATGGAAAAGACTTCAGTAGTGTCAAATTTGCTATTTTTGGTCAAGGTGATCAATTGGGATACCCTGACACTTTCCAAGATGGAATGGGTATGGTTTACGAAAAAATGATGAACGGTGGAGGTACTGGAAAGATAGGTTTTACTTCCATAGAAGGTTATGATTTTGATGAATCCAGAGGAGTTATTGATGGAATGTTTTGTGGTTTGTCACTTGATGAAGATAATCAGGGCGAAATGACTGATGAAAGAGTAGAAGAATGGTGTAAACAAATCATGAGTGAAGTCTAAAAAAGACTACAAGAAACCATAAATTCTAAAAAACTAAAATCTGCCAACCTTTAGCAACAACTTGACTTATTCTCTTAGGTGCAGATGAGTTTGTAAATTGGTAATCTTTCATTGTTGGAGTTAGGCCTCTTTCGTTGAGAGAAGCTCCGCAAACAAAAACTGGTGAACCAAGTTCATGAACAACTCCTATTGAAGTCTGTATTTCTTTTCTGTAATCTTCATTACCTTCTCTTAACCATTCTACCCCTTCACCTTGAAGCATTAGAGCTACACCGTGCGTTCCATCTCCAGACTGATACTCTGCCATCCTGAGGCCTTCCATAGCTCTCTTGTAATTACTAGATCCACTGATGACAATGTAAAGTATTCCTTTTGATGCCATTAGTTTTTAAGAATTATTTTAGAAGCCGTATCTCTATCAACTGAAAATTCACCTTCATCATTTTGTATGGTATAAACTTTATTATTTGATTCTTTAAGTAATAGAGAACTACCTGGAATTATTCCTTTTGTTCCTAAGATTTTTGCCAACTCATTATTTTCAAATATTAATTTTACGGTGCCCTTTTTTCCTTCTTTAAAATTACTTAATGGTAAATATTTGTGATCATTACCATCTTCAATATTTATTTTATGACAAAAAAGTTCAGACTCTTTTTGAGGATCAACCCCCAAGAAAGTTGTTAATTTATGTTCTACATCTCTTGTAAGAACATGTTCCATTCGGCATGCTACTTCTGAAGCTTCATCGTTATCTACACCTAGTATTTCAGTCAAAAAGCGTTCAAGAATGTTAAATCGATGCTCAATAACATCAGCCACATGTTGCCCTTGTTTAGTAAGGTGTACTCCATGATATGGTTCATAGTCAACTAGCCCTAAGTCTCCCAAACGTTGAATCATTTCAGTAACTGTTGCAGGTTTTAATTCTGTTTTGTTTGCAAGATCTGAAGTTCTTACTCTTTTTTCATTGGCAGCTAGCTGATTTATATTTTTAATCATCATTTCTGCACTCTCAGATAAAGCATCCATTCCTGCCATATTTTGAGAGTCAACTTGCGTTATAAAAAAATATACTTTTGGAAAGTTAGGGTGACCTAAATTATTATATACACCCACTTTTTTAGGGTCACCTAATTTAGGGTTGCCTAAATAAAAAGAGTTGAAAACTGTGAAACAAAAAACGACTGTAATTGGGCTCGCTTTCCTATTCATGATGACTGGATTCACTGGTTGTTTGAGTAGCGATGATGATGAAACACAAAAGGGAAAATTCATAATTGCGTATGAAGTAAAAGAAGATTATGAAAATCCTGATGAAAATCCGCAAGTTATGGCTGATTATTTGGCTAAAGAACTTGACATGGATGTAGAATTATATCCAATAACTTCAGAAGGTGCAATAATTGAAGCGCTAAGATTTGGCAACGCGCATATCGCATTTATGGACGGGGCTGCAGCATGGGTTGGATGGCAACAATATGGTCTTGAAACACTTGTTGCCGATCAGAAATCTGATGGTCGAACACACTACAACGCTCACGCAGTTGTATTGAAAGATTCTGAAATCGCCAAAGCTTATCTTGATGATGATGATACAACTGATCCGTTTGCATTGTTAGAAGGAAAAACCTCTTGCCATACTGGATGGTTAAAATCTGCAGGTATGTTATTACCTATGGGTTTCTTGATTGGAAATGGCTACGCTAATGTTGTTGGAGATGAAAATGATATTGAATCACTAAGAGATACCGTTTACAACTTTTTTAACGAAAATTCAAGTATTCCTGAATCTGGAACTACCTACTACAGCTACTCTGGTGCTGTGAAGTGTCTATCTGAAGGTGTAGGAGATGTAGCATTCGCTAAAGATTCAACCGTTGCAGGTTATTGCGGTAATGATGATTCTACCGAAAACGAAGAATGGTGTCTTCCTGAAGAGGATTATATTCTATTACCATCATATGGCTCAGCACCTTCGCACCCAGTAATGTACAATCCTAAGTATATGGATACTGAAACTCAAAAGAAAGTTCAAGATGCACTTGTAGGCATGAATGATTCTACCGAAGGTGGTAAAATTCTAGAAAATATACTAGGTACTCCTGGAATAACGGCAACTGATGCTGAAACTCATCTTGGCTCTTATGGTAGTTTAATAGAAGACATTCCTGGAATTAATAGCTATTTTAACCAAAAATTCGATATTATCGAATCTACAAGTTAAAAAAATATGGTGCTACCTCCTTGCCGTAAGATGTCCAAGCAATCTGGCAAGAAAAATCACACCTTGCTCAATGAGCAAAGACCTCAGAATTCCTATGATGTAATGAAAAATAGTGCGTTCAATGCGGAGGAATCCAGAGGTAACTATGAGTGATGTTATATATGCTACCAATCTAAAAATAGGATATTCACCTGATTCCATACTAAGTAAAATAGACAATCTAAAAATTGAGGAAGGAGAAATAATCTCTATAGTGGGTGAATCTGGAATAGGTAAAACTACATTTCTAAAAAATATTGCACATCTAGTAAATCCAATAAGTGGAACTCTCAAAGTTTTTGGTACTCAAAAAACTCCCGATAGAGGCGCTATTGGATATATTCCCCAAAAATTAGGGCTAATCAAACATGAAACCGTTTTCTTTAATGTTCTAGAAGGTGCTATATGTAATGAATCTATTTTAAGATCTATATCTGGTTTTCATGAAGAAGAAGTTATCACTAAAGTGAAAGAAGTAATCGAATTAATGGATTTATCTAATAAGATAGATGAACCAATAAAACGACTGTCTGGGGGGCAGCAAAGAAGAGTAGCAATAGCAAGAACAATGGCACAAGGTCCTAAACTAATCTTAGCTGATGAATTTCTTAGTGAATTAGACGACAAGACAGTAAACACTGTTTGGAAAGTCATGTCAGATTATGTTGAAAGTAAAAATATTACTTTAGTAATCGTAGAACATAATATTCAAAGGGCTAAACTTGCTAAGCGTTGTTTAAAATTAGAAAAAGAAAAGAATTATTCTATTCTTAGTGAGATGGAAATATGAATATCACTAGAAAGAAATACCCCCTATTCATAACTCTCACGCTAGTTACTACATTCTTAATATTCATAGATCTTGTAGACGGAGATTGGGCAAGTCTTGAAAATAGTCTTGAAAATCTTTCCACCTTTTTTCATGAATCCTTGTGGCCTCCTAATTGGAAGGTTATAGAAGCTCAATCATATCCTACTTGTGAAAGAAATTGGGACTTCCTTTGTTCACCTGCATATATTGGAATTATGGAAACTTTGAAAATTGCTTTTGTATCAACTGGATTTGGATTCATTATCAGTTTTCCCCTTGCAACTTTAGCTTCTAGAAATTTATACAGTGATTCCATAGCAATACCATTTAGATTAATATTAGCTGCAATGAGAACTTTACCAAGTATTATTTGGGCTATTTTCTTTGTCATACTTGTCGGATTTGGGCCAGTTTCTGGTGTTTTAGCTATGACGTTCTACACTGTAGGATATTTGGGTAAATTGCAATATGAAACAATAGAAGGGTTATCCAATGAACCCTTAGATGCTGCAAAAGCAATGAGGCTAAAAAATAGTGAAATGATTCAAAGGGTAGTAATACCTGAAACTGCGAACAATTTAATTTCTCAATTATTTTTCATGTTTGAATACAATGTAAGGCATGGTTCTGTTATAGGAATTGTAGGAGCTGGAGGAATTGGATATTATATCTCTACTTATCTAAAATTCTTACAATATGATAAAGTAATTGCCTTGTTAATAATTCTGTTTTTTGTTGTAGTTATCATTGATTTTATTTCGATTAAGGCAAGATCCTACTTTGTAGATGATGCAACTTTCAAATCTCCTTCTTTATTTGGTAACATTTTCAGAGTAAAAAAATGAACTATAAGCACATAGGATTAGGAATAGCTAGCTTATTATTTGTTATTGGAGGGATTTGGGCCTTCGCAATTAGTTCTTATGAAGAAGATACTGGAACTAGTAATATTTTTGTTGCTAATGACTCTAACGAGAATATAACTAATAACAACAATAATTCTCTTTTTGAATTATCTTTTTTAAATGCTGAAGAAAATCTGGAATGGTCGAAATTAAGAATTAATATTCAAAATGAAACTGAAACCATGGACTGCTCTAAGGGGAATTTTACATCTAACGATATTGGAAAGACTAAAGTTTCTCCTAAATTAGGATCAGATGGATTGACATTTACCGTAACAATTGATGCAACATCGGAAGATGAGTTTACACATGTTGATTTAGGGAATTTGACGGAAACTAACGAGGAGGACTTCGATATGAAATTCTCAAAAACAGACATTTATCTATCTACTAATGTAACTGGTACTATAGTTGAAGATACTGACTTTGAAGAATTACTAGCTGTTCCTGACACCGAATTTACTGAGACCAGCCAAGAAAGGCTAGACTGGTATGACTACAAAATAACAACACATCGCATAGAAGTAGAAGATAAGATATATATCATAAAAATTGAAGACGACTTTTACAAAATCAAATTTGTCAGTTATTATAATGATGAAGACGAACCTAGATATGTTTCGTTTTTAATTGGGGCTCTAGAAGATACAATATTTTCTGCACTCTCCAACTCCGATTTAGTCTCACCTGCAAAATGCATGATTGCTGAAACAACTGAAATATCTGATTTTTGGGAAAAAGATGAAATAATCGTAATCTATGAAAATAATTTCAATATATGCACGACTTCATGCAATATCAAAATAACCATAACTTACGAAGATAGTGTAGTTAAAGGAAACAGAGAAATAACCTTAGTCTGATTGTTTGCCTCTATTTTTCATATCAGAAACAAACATTCCTAAAAAGAACGCACCAATAAATGCAATAATTTCTTTAAAACCAGGGAAATTGAACTCATCTCCTGTAGCTACAGGCAAAAATAAGAGGCCTAAGTAAAGTGCTAAGCATCCAAAACCGAAATATTGTGAATACTGTTTTAACTGTGCAATGTCCATGTACATGCATAAATCTGTGATTCTTAAGGCTTACTATCGCTTAAAATATAATAAACGGGTTCATTATGGAACTTAATCGATGGGAAATATCCAATTACTCGATGACCACACAATCAACCAAATTGCAGCAGGTGAAGTTATTGAAAGACCTGCATCTGTTGTTAAAGAACTTGTAGAGAATTCCCTAGATGCTAACGCGAAAAACATATGGATAAGAATTGAGGAAGGAGGTACTTCCTTAATCGTAATCAGAGACGATGGACATGGGATGGATAGGGAAGATGCAGTATTAGCATTCCAAAAACATTCTACATCTAAAATACAGTCTTTTGATGATTTACAAACTGTTGTAACCTCGGGATTTAGAGGTGAAGCCTTACCATCAATAGCTTCTGTATCGAGACTTCGAATTACCACTTGTAAAAGAGGAGATGATGTTGGTACTAGAATTACAATAGAAGGGAATAATGATTTGAATGTTGAGGAAAAGGCAGCTCCACAAGGTACTACTATTGAAGTTGCTGATTTATTTTTCAATACACCTGCAAGATCAAAACACCTGAAGAGAGTCTCAACTGAACTTCAGCATATTGTGAAAATAGTAACTACTGAAGCTATCAGAAGACCTGATGTGGCTTTCAATCTGATACATGGAGAAAGAAAATTAATTGATGCACCCGCCTCTGATTTGAAAACAAGGATTGGAGTTTTACTAGGCAGAGATGCTGCAAAAGAATTAATTGAAATCAGTGGTGAATTCGAGGATCTAAAACTTGAAGGGTTTCTGACAAGACCTGCAGTTTCTAGAAAATCAACTGCTGGGCTATATCTTCATGTTAATGGAAGACCTATTCAAGCTAGAAATATTTGCTATTCCATTAGGGGTGCATATGGAAGTTTGTTACATGATGGACACTTCCCAATAGGTGCATTATTCCTAGAAATACCTGCAAAAGATGTAGACGTAAACGTACATCCTGCAAAAACCTTAGTCAGAATTGCAGGAGAAGAGAAAAAAAATAAATCTCTAAGAGAAATAATAAGAAGTGTTTTATCTGAACAAGCTCTTATTTCACATATTAGTCTTGAAAAAGGAGAAACCAAAACAATTTTTGGAACACCTTTACAAACTGGTTCCTCATCAAAAAAAGCTAAGCCATTGACAACTATTGATGGTTTGCAACAAGAATTTAACGTTAAGTTAAATCAAGATGAAATCGAAACTAATATGCCTTCTATGAGGCCACTTGCATTAATTGAGAACAAATATATTGTTGCTATGGGATTAGATGGACTTTACATTATTGACTTTCATGCAGCTCACGAAAGAGTAATGTATGAACGACTGAAAGATCAAGCTCGCTTCAAGAGAATCGGCAAACAAGATCTTCTGAAACCAATCTCCTTAGAATTGTCGAAGAGTGAATCTACCGCCTTTGAAGAAATACTATCTGAAGTTAATGATATGGGATTCGATGTTGAAAAGTTTGGCCCTGCTTCTTTCATGATAAGAGCCGTACCTGCTCTCTTAGCTGGATCTGAACCTGAAAGAATTCGAGAAGCTATAGATGATGTTGTAGAAAGTGGATCGATGAAATCTGCCGAGGAGAAACACACATACATGATGTACACTGTTGCATGCCATTCTGCGCTACGTGCTGGAGATAAGCTAACAATGGCACAAATGGAATTTGTAATAAGGGAAATGGAATCTATACCAAATCCTTATGCCTGTGTTCATGGCAGACCGACTGTAATGACCATAACTCCTGAAGAACTTGATAAGAAATTTAAAAGAAGTGGATTTTAGGCTCCACCCTCTAAATTACCAAATTGTAGAAGTAAGGCTGGTAGCATAATTACTGCAGCTACAAACGAAAGGAATATCATAATTGCCATAATCATTCCAAACGTGACAAAGAGTGGCATAACTGATAATGCCAGAACCATAAATCCTGCAAAGTCTGTAAAGGCAGACATTGCAACATTGTTTCCAGTTTCATCTAAACTTTCTTCCATCCACTCAACTTGTTTAAGCTCTGGATTCTCGAATCTAGCCTCTCTTACTCTCTGAACCATGTGTATGGCATAATCAACGCCTAGACCTATAGCTAAACTAGATATCTGAACCGTAACTAAATTTATTGGAGTATCTGTGAGGACCATACCCCCTCTTAGCCAAAGAGTTATGGCTACAACAGGTAAAATTGTTATAACACTTAATCTAATATCTCTAAGAACAAATAAGACAATAAAGAAAGCTAGGATTATAGCAACTACTAAACTCTGCTGAAAACTGTCTGTAATCTCAAGCATGTAAACATACCTTTCATAGCTCAAACCAGCAACCTGTACTGACACACCATCCATTGAATTCAAATCTTCAGCTGCTAAATCTAAATCTTTTTTGAGATCCATCATCAAACCATAAATATCATCTGGTCTCTCGACTTGGAACCAGGATCTGGCCATTGTCATCTT
>JBJLBY010000040.1:0-5907 GCA_045567975.1 Candidatus Poseidoniales archaeon
CTTTCAGATTCCTTGTAGCTAAGTAAAAGTTGAGAATCTACAGGAGTGTATATCTGTCCTTGAGCATTATATATTTTAAATTCTGTAAATAGAGCTTCCATTCCAAATGTTCTTGCTTCATCAGGAACAATAGGTACTACTAAATCTCCAATCTTATCATCTTTCATCAGATTTCTTAGGAGTCTTACGAATGCCATAGTTGTTGAAACTTCTTGGTCTTTTGGAGTACCTTTATCAAATTCAGTGAAAGCGTCAGTTTTTGGCATATGAAATCCACTGTAGGTTGCTTTCCGTGTTGGAAGATAACCTCCTAGTTTTTGTCTCTGTTTTTTCAGATATTTTATCTCTTCACTGTCCGCAGAAGGTCTGTAGTAGGGCATATCTTCTAGTTCTGAATCTGTGAAGGGTATTTCTAGAAGGTCTCTGAAGTATTGCCAATCTGATTTCTCTAATGACTTCTTTTGGTGAGTCATGTTTCGAGCTTCAAATCCTTTTCCAAGAGCCCATCCTTTGACTGTTTTTGCTAGAATTACAGAGGGCTGGCCCTTGAGTTCGGTGGCTTCTTTGTAAGCAGCAAAGATTTTTGTTGAATCATGCCCCCCTCTCCGTAATTTAGTCAAAGCGCTATCATCTATATGTTTTACTATTTGCTGCAATTCCTTTTCAGGTCCGAAGAAATTCTGTCTTATATATTCTCCAGATGAAGCTGCTAATGTTTGATAATCTCCATCTACAGTTTCATTCATCCTTCTTAGTAAGTGGCCCATTTCATCTTCTTTCAATAATGGGTCCCAATCCCTACCCCATAGAACTTTCATTACATTCCATCCAGAACCTCTGAATATTGCTTCAAGTTCCTGTATAATCTTTCCATTACCTCTGACAGGACCATCTAACCTTTGCAAATTACAATTTACAACAAAGGTAAGGTTATCTAATTTTTCCCTATGTGCTAAATGTAATGCATGTAGTGTTTCCGGCTCATCACACTCACCATCTCCAAGGAAAGCCCATACTCTGCTATCTGAGGTGTCTGCAATTCCTCTTTCTTGAAGATATCTTAGAAATCTTGCATGGTATATTGCATTTGTAGGTCCTAGTCCCATTGATACAGTTGGAAATTCCCAGAATTCGGGCATCAATCTTGGGTGTGGATAACTTGATAATCCGTCTGCAAAGGCTTCTCTTCGGAAATGATCCAGCTGATTTTCGTTTAGACGTCCTTCTAGATAAGCCCGGGAATATATTCCTGGTGAGGCGTGGCCTTGGTAATAAATAAAATCCCCAATTCCTTGTTCTTTGCCTTTAAAGAAATGATGAAAACCTACTTCGTATAAACTTGCAGCAGAGGCATATGTAGAGATATGTCCACCTAAACCTGCAAAATTTTTGTTTGCCTTTGAAACCATCATAGCCGCATTCCAGCGAATGATTCTTCTGATCTTTTTCTCTATAATCTCGTCTCCAGGATAGTTTGGTTCTGACTCGGGAGGTATTGTGTTTACGTATGGACTATTAGTTAGGAGTGGTATGTCTATATTTCTATCTCTAGCTTCACGAATTAGTGTTTGCAAAAGGTATCTGGCTCTTTCTTCTCCTTTTACATCGATTACAGAGTCAATAGAGTCAATCCATTCTTCGGTCTCTTGTGTATCTCTATCTGGCAATTGTTGTCTGTATCCTTTTCCCATTTGTTATTTACTGGTCTACTCCTGTTTACTTATATTATAGTTGTATTTATATTATTTAGATTTGAAATATTCAGCTAACCTTTTCGCCTTTCTTGTCTTTTCCCTGTTGTAATAAACATAATTAATCATTAATGGGAAATAAACTGACGCCTCTCCCCAAACCATAACTTCCTCCATGTTTTTATCATTTTTACCCCAAGAGATAGCTTCTTTTAGAGAGGAACCTGATAATCCACCATCTCTGACGTCAGCAGTACTTATTTGAATTCCAAATTTGTGTTTGTCTACTTCGTAGCCCAGCATTTCAGCCATTACAACGGCATCCTGCGAGTAATTCTTCGGAACTCCACCACCCACAATTATTATTCCTGTGTCTCCAGCTTTTTCTTTCATGAAGGCTATTTCCCTCAAGTCTTTAATCGAATCAATAGTCATACAATCATTGTTTTCATCCTGTGACATTGCTATTCCAATACCAATCGAACTGTCATTTAAGGCAGGGATGAATACAGGTATTTCTCTCTCGTAGGCACACTGCATGACACTTTCTGCATTACAATTTGTTTGGCTAATCCATTTACCACAATATTGAATAAACTGCCGGCTCGAATAGTTAGCAGGTTTCATTTCCGAAGCGATTTTTTTGAAGGTTAAATCAACCTGTCTTAGTGCAATTTCATCTAACAGATGGTCATACACACGGTCAATGTACAAATCTTGTAATTCAGCATCATTTTCGTCAGTATTGCAGATGTAGTGTTTGTGACCTAAAGCTTCAAGCATGTCTTGTTCGAATAGAGCTCCAGTACATACTAGAACATCTACTAGATTAGCATTAATTGCCTCTATAGTGAGTTGCCTTAATCCAGCACTGAATATACTTCCTGACAAGGACCATATGATTGTATTTCCCTTATTCAAATGTTTAGAATACAATTTTGCAGCTTCACCTAGTTTGCGCGCCTGAAAACTGGTATTCGAATAATTTTCAACTAAATCACGCAAGTCGGTACTACCTTTGATAGCAAGCTGCTGTATAGGCTTGCTTAATAATTCGTTTTTTCTTAGTTGCTGTTTTTCTGTAAGTTTAGTAAGAGGTATATCTGGAATTTTATTCATGTTTATTTCTCGGTGTGCATAAGTTTTGTTTTTTCCCTTATTCGCAATGCATTTATTCTGTTACTCTTCAACTTATTGAGTATTTCGATGTCGTTGGTCACGATTAGGTATCCTTCCCTCGCAGCAGAAACCAATAAATCATCTGCATAACCATTACCTATATCTATACTTTTGATTCTTTCGCAGAGACTCAGTGCAGCTCTTGATTGTTTGGTATCAAGTTTTTGAAGTTCATCAATAATGCATGTTGGTATCCTAATCTCGTAACCTGGAGCAGTTCTCCTTATCTCCTCTCGAAAGTCAGGGCCGTTTTGGAAAGTCCATAATATTATGTTTGTGTCGGGTAAAACGACCTTCATTTCTTAATTATTCCGTAACCTATCAAGTGCCACTTCCCGTCAACTCTCCGGCTCAAAGCAATTCTTTGACCTATTGGAGCACAAACAGGTATTGTCAAATTTATGTCAACAATATTCTCCCTCACAGTTTTTGGCATACCCACTGTAGTTCTAGTACCTACAGTTATCATAAGTGGTTCTTTTGTCTTTAATTCCTCAACATCTTGTATGTTTTTCGTTCCTACAACACGTTCTAGAAGATGTGCTTCAATTTTTATTTTGTCCCAAACTGGAGGCAATGTTCCTGGTTTTCCAATTACATTTCCGATTAGGGAATCTGATTTTGTCATAGCCGGATCTAGATTAGTTCCGATTGCAACCAAACCACCAGGTGTTATACTTTCTCTAGAAATACCACTATGCAAGCTGCTCACCTTGGTTGTTACTGGTACAAGACCTTTCTTTGTAGTACGACCAGGTCTTATTTCTAATTCATCATCAATTTTTATTTTACCTTTACTAACAGTACCTCCTAGAATTCCACCTTGAATTTTAGCAGGTTTAGTTCCAGGTTTGTTTATGTCGAAGGACCGTGCAATGTTCATTCTAAATTCATCACCAAGATCTTTCTCAGGCGTTGGAAACATGTCATTAATTACTTGAATTAATAAATCTACATTTCTTCCATGGTGGGCTGAAACGGGGATTATCGGTGCGTTCTCCAATAGTGAACCTTTTAGAAATTCTTTTATCTCTTTATATGATTCCTGGGCTCTCTCTTTAGAGCACACGTCTATTTTACTTTGAACTATTATAAATTTTTCAAAACCCATTATCTCTAAGGCAGATAAGTGTTCTCTAGTTTGTGGTTGTGGACATTTTTCATTTGCAGCTATTATCAATATTGCAGAATCCATTATGGCAGCTCCACTAAGCATAACTGCCATCAACGTTTCATGGCCAGGGGCATCAACAAAACTAACTGTTCGAATAAATTCTTTTTTCCCCCCCTTAAAAATATCTTTATCTGGTTCAGAAGTATAATGTTCTTCGCCATTTTTTAATTTAACCTTGTAAAAGTCTGCATCCGCATATCCTAATTTTATAGATATACCTCTTTTCATTTCCTCGCTGTGTTGATCAGTCCATTTACCAGTTAAAGCTTGAGTCAGTGTTGTTTTACCGTGATCTACATGCCCCACCATCCCGATATTTATTTCAGGTTGGGGTGACACGCTCACCTTATGCCTCCGCAGGTTTCAGTAAATCCTCTAAAGTTTTTGGCCCGTATTCAATGACTTTTAAATTTATCTGAGAGATATCGGCGGCTATATTTCTGCCTCGTATTAATTTTCTCCTGCGTTGTCCATCTTTTTTAGGAATGAAGCCTACAGATTCTCTTACTAGTAATCTTCTCCTTTGACTTCCATCGATATCACCACGCATTGGAACTCCAGACCCATCAGCTCCACCAGTGATTTTCAATCGGTATCCTGGTAAATCAAGAAATATTCCATCTATTTCTTCTCCGACTGACTTACCTACAAGAGCATTAGATTTTTCTTCTGAAAGGACTTTTTGATAAGCCAATTTGTTCTTTGGATCTGCTATAACGGTTTTGAACTCTGCCATATATCACCTTACGGTAGTTCGGCGTCATAAATGCTAATATTTAAAGAATCCTATGAAAGTAACAATTATATACTCAATAATCCAGTACAGTGTATGAGTCTTCTGGTTATCGCCATAGATAGGGACAATGATCTTGGTCGAAAGACTGGAATTAGAAGTCCAGTTATTGGGAGGGATGCTAACGTAAAAGCAGCTTTAGAGCTTGGTTTAGCAGACCCCGAAGAAAGTGATACCAACACAATGTTGGCTGCTATTAGTGCTTATGATCAACTGTTTGAAAAAAATCCAGATGTGGAAGTCGTCACTATTTGTGGCGATGTGAGAGTTGGTACGAAATCTGACATGAAAATTGCTAATAAATTAGATCAAGTCATAGTTAAAACTAAAGCAACTAAGGCTATTCTTGTTAGTGATGGGGCTGAAGATAGAGAATTGGAACCTATAATTCGTTCAAGACTTCGAATAGATTCAACAAGAATGGTTGTCGTTCAACAATCTCGCCCCATTGAAGATACTTTATACACTATAATTCACAAGATGGAAGATCCTAAAATTCAGAGACAATTTATTCTTCCTGTAGCATTGGTAATGTTAGTTTGGGGTTTAATGACTTGGTTTGGTTATCAAGATTTAGCAGCTGGAGTTATATGGGTAGTTCTTGGCAGCTACATGTTGATTAAAGTGGCAGGTTGGGAGGAAGCATTACGTAATTTCTACACAGAGCTATTGACAGTTACCAGTGAGAGAGTTGCCTTTTATTCATATGCTTGGTTGATTGCATCCCTACTCATGTTAGTGGGCATTCTACAGGGTCTTGATCAAATGCAGGAAGTTTCAGACAAAGGTGTTCTAGCCATGGTTTTGGCTTTCCTTTCGCTTGAAGGCATTCTTGTATTGCTTTTGGCCTCACTAGTTCTCATTGAAGTGGCTAGAACAATTGATTCCTACTTACGTGATAGTATTTTCAATATTAATATAGTTAGATTTGTTTTTACAGTAACTAGTATGGGACTTATCGTGGCAGGTATTGTAGAAATTCTTAACGATTTGTTTGTTGTTGGTGATTTCAATTCATCAAATGTAAGTTATATTTTAGCAGGTATTGTTGTAGCCTTTATAGGTCTCTT
>JBJLBY010000041.1:0-5860 GCA_045567975.1 Candidatus Poseidoniales archaeon
AAGTATCTTGTTGACTATTTCTGTAAATTCCTCATATTTTAATCCACTAGCTTTTTCCCATAATTTTTTCACGGCAAATATATCCCCAGAAAGTACAGGTTGTATGAATTGATCTGCAGAATTTCGTGAGGAAGGTCTAAAGACTTTTTTCTTACTTTTTATTCCATTTTTCTTGCGAATTTTTCTCTTTTTTGGTTTGCTTCCAGTTTTTACTACAGTTTTCTTTCCAGATAATTCTCTTACTTTGAATATTTTGCTGCTAGCTTTTCCAGCAGGTTTTGGTATGACTCTTGTACCTTTCCTTTTGGCAACAAGATCGGAACCACTTTCTACCTCTAGTCCTTGGGGTGGTGTAAACAAATCGTCAGGTTTTTCTACATTTATGGATGCAGATTGTTGTGGAACAGGTTCATCAAAGGTAACAGTTAGACTAAAAGTATCATCTAAAAAATCACCAGCTTCTATGGAGGCATTTGTACTATTTAAGTCATTTTTTAGATTATCTTCACCTATAGAAATCACGAACATAAAGCCATTTATGCTGAGATAATCTGAAATAAATTCTGAAACATTAATGAATGCTCCTGCATTAGCCCTTTCAAGACTGTGTATCAGTATAACTAAAGGTTTCTTTTGAATTGATATCGCAGCTAATTTCTTCATTGCAGTATCGAATTGATGTATAAGTTCTATACGATCATCACTTGCTAATTGTGTAGAAATTAGTGCAGGAGCGCTTTCATTGATTCTTTTAACTAAATCTGCGCTAGCTCCACTTGTTTCAGATTCAGATTTTAATTCTGTAACTATTTGTTGTATCAATGGTTGTGTTAATTCATTCTCTGATAGATATCTTCGTGCGTTAAAATCTACGACATTTAAACCAGCGCCATAAAGATCATTTTGGACGTCAGAAATTGCAGTTTTTCTCTCTCCGATAGAACCACCATACAAGGCTATAGTTTGTGGGGGGTTTGGCTTTCCCACTTGTTTAATTATCCTTGCTGTAGCAGCTGTTGTCATGAAAATTCCTCAACGATTGATAAATATTTCACGATGAAGCTCTCTTTAAAGGTTGTCTACATGGACATTGAATGCGGGGGTCGCATAGCCTGGCCAATTGCGCCGGACTTAAGATCCGGTCCTTAGTGGTACGAGGGTTCGAATCCCTCCCCCCGCACCATTGAGTGTTCAGTAATTAGATGTTTGATACAATCAGATTAACTCTCCAAAGGAAAATGATGATACCGATTATAGCGAAAACTTGCCAATTTTCCCACATAGCTTCAGCCCAAGTGGTCTTGCGCTGATTAAGTAATGGATACACATCAGTAAATAATCCAACAAATAGTAGAGAGGTACTAGTTAATACGATAAAAAATGCTAAACCTGGCATATACTCTACATTTTCATTGACTATAACATTGTTATTTCCAATTAATTGCTGGCAATTTCCATCTCCCCATATTATTGGATTTGCCATCCAGCACCCTGCAGTTTCGTTTTGTTCAGAATCGATTAAAACTTCGTCAGATATTAGGGCATTGTCAATTAGGCTTGTGAAAAGTAATAGCATGCCCATTGTTGCTATCAAAGCTAGGCAAAAAACAATTGATACAGGGATTCTGTATTTTTCAATTCTGAAACTCAGTAGGAATGTAACAAAGCATAGAATAATAGTTACATTAAGCATTGTATCAATGGTCTGGAAAAGCGATGCCCTATAGTCGCAATTATGAAATTTATCGATTTCTTCAGTACATGTTTGGCTTTCATAACTTACAATTTCACTATTTTCACCATTTGCAGAATATTCTAAATTATCAATATAGTGTTCAGCTGTAAAGCTTGTAATTTGTGCATTGTTAGGATCATATCCGTTACTTTCATCACCGCTAACACTAAGCCATGACGCACTTGGTGCAAATAGAAAACAAAGAATACATAAAGTAGAAATAATTTGTATGTTTGTGTCAGCTTCTCTCCATAAGTTGCTTGCAATTTCCCTGACCCTTATAGCTCCATAGGCATTACCATCTGCAGTGTAATCTTTTACCTCTCCCAATTTTTCATAATCAATATTTTCGGCTTCTTCATCTGTATCTCCAAAATTTTTCATTGGAGTAGGTTCTTCTTCAGAAGTAAAAATTAGTTTGATATTCTCCCTTTCTAAGAAAACAACAGTTGTTATGAGAGATAAAACAGCAAAAACAACATACTGACCTAAATTGAATTTAGCAATCTTCTCTAAATAATCAATCTCTTCTTTTGTAATCTCAGAATCAAGACATCCGTCTTTGTCTAGATCTTTTAGAGAAGCATCCTCTTCAGGACAAAGATCCTTATCATTTGTGACTCCATCCCCATCATCATCAGTCAAATTAACAAGCGGTAAATTATCATTAACATAGTATGGATAAATAGCAATTATGAAAAAGGCAAAAACAACAGCCACGATTGGTCCAAATTTCATTTTATTTCACACGTCCCATGGCAATGTCTCCTTTTTGCTATCTGCTTATAGACATAGTCTAGAATATTCATAGTTAATGGTAAGTGAGAAAGTGCCCAAAGGGGGTAAGTCCACCAGATTTTTCTTGAAATGTAAACAATACCTCTTGCACCTCCGTATACTTTCCGATCGTTACCAATTACTTTCATTTCAGGAAATTCATCCCCTTCTTCAACACCTAATATATTCATGATAGTTTCATTTTGAAGAGGTTTAATCTTGCAATTTCTTTTTTTTAGCGTATCTTTGAAGGCATTAATCGTACCAATACAGAAGGGACATGATGCGTCGTAGAGCACCCATGTCGAATTCATGATATTGGCGCTATATTCCAATATAACATTGCAGCAGTAAAAATTGCTATTATGATTCCAAAGTAAGCAAATTTATTCCATGCAATTATTTTTGATCCATCAAGCGGTTGAATTGGAATCATGTTAAATCCGCCAAGAATAAGATTTATGACTACTATAAAACGCGCAAGCTCTCCAATTAAGGATACAGGATAATCCAAACCTATTGTGAAAAGGTAAATTGGAAAAGCTATCAGTGCAATAATAATATTACTAATTGGTCCTACAGCAGCGATAATTCCATTTTGCCTATCAGTTATTCTACCTGAAACCATAACAGCACCAGGTGCAGCTAGTAGAAATCCAAAACTAGACATCAATAATGCGAAAAGCAAGCCATTTCGATTCCCTCTATATTCAGCCCAGCAGCCATATTGTTGCGCCATCCATTTATGGGCTAATTCGTGAAGTAAAAATGCAGTCATAACAGCACCAAAAGCCATCGGCAATTCTTTTAGAAAAATTATAGGGTCATTTAGAACTGCATTCAATCCATTACTTAGTGCTAAAGTGAATGCAATTGTCAATATTCCAATCGATTCTCTAAGTTGTTCTTTTTCATACTTAGAAAAAGACATTTCAGATCCAGGCCTTCTGTTAACCTGTACGGGTTCTCCCCACCCATCAGACGTTACATATCTGACTTGAAAATTTTGATTTCCTCGTGAGGGGTCTTTCCACATCGCTTTATTCTATACGCAGTGGATTAAGATAGTTATGCAACTAACAGTTTAAACAGTGCTACAATTCATCATGTGATGGATAAAGTTGAGACTCTAAAGAAGAAAATTGAAGCCTTGGAATCACAGATTGAAGAAGAAAGGTTTATTCACAAAAAAACTTTAGAACGCATAAAAACCGAGAATTATGATGCCTTGGAGGCATCCCAAACAAGATACCAAGCAGAATTGGAGATTCAACGAACTAATTTCCAACGCCGAATAGAGGACTTGAATGCTAAACTTAGTTCTTTTAAAGTCTAAGTCCTCACATAATATTAAATTCCAGCTTTGTAGACTGGATTTCTAAGCTCCCGTGGTGTAGTCCGGCCCATCATCTCGGCCTTTCGAGCCGAATACCCGGGTTCAAATCCCGGCGGGAGCACCAAAGTTTTATCAAATCCTAATCTAATTTACTTCTATGTCAGAAGAATTATGTATGGTTTGTAATGCAAAAAACTTTGAAATAGAAATCCAAGAAGATAGTGAAGATATTCCAGAGTTAAAGAAGGGAAATAAGTATTGTTTGGATTGCTATGAGCCTATTCAGCAGCAGTTTAAGCTTACGCTTGAAGATGTTGCAGATATATCCCTCAGTGACCAAAGAATAAGTGTTATCTCAGACTTTTACAAGAGATTAGTATTTGGATGGAAGAAAATTCAGATGATCTGAAAAAGTTCATGATAATAGCTCTAGTGGGTGCCGTTTCTGATATCCTTTCGCTTCAATTATATATATTTTATCAGATGCAAATCCGCTAACTGGCGCATTTTTTAGAATGTTTTATGCATTACCCTCTGCTTGGCTTAGTAATTTGGTATCTCAATAAAAAGATCCAAGAGTTTTAAGCACTAGAATGCTTGCTGTAGTTGCAGGTATTGTATTTTCTTTTGATTTTGTCATGTATCACAGTGCAGTCATATGGATAGGTGCAGGAATAGGTACTCTAATTGCAAATTCACAAGTAATAATTGTAACTTTAATGAGTTGGTGGATTCTAGGGGAGAAACCTAATAGTTTTATTCTAATCTCATTGCCCATAGTTGTCCCTTGGTTTTCTTTTGGTTTCTGGTATATGGGATGAAGATCCCATACGGTTCTCATCCGGTTCGGGGAGTCGTTGCAGGTATAATTTGCATCATTTTTTTACTCAGGATTTTTAATGATTTACAGGTATGCAAACAAGGATCTTGCCCCCGGCAACTAATTTGCAATTTGATTCTACAGCAGGGTGTTGTTTTGGTATTTTAATGATTAGTATCTTACCTTTGCAGTCAATATACATTGAACCACTTGATTTTCAACCTACTTGGCCCATGCATGGTTGGCTCTTTCTCTTAGCAGTTGTCAGCCAAGTGATGGGTTGGCTTATGATATCATATTCACTTCCTAGATTGCCTGCAGTCCACACTTCCTTTGCAATACTTCTTCAACCTGTTTTAACTATAGTATGGGGAATTCTCTTAATTATCAGAATCGCCCTCTATTCAGCAAGCCGATTGGAATGACACTAATTTTAGGATCAATTATTGGAGTTACACTCTATGGTTCAGTTGAAGATGGCGCCGAGGGCGAGATTTAGGCTTCAGTAGCATTTGAATCGTCTTATTCACAAGATTAGCTTCTAAATTAACCAGTCCTTGATGCTAATTGATATCTAATTGAAAGAATTAGGAATACTATAAGATGGAAGAAAAAGATATTTTAGTTTCAAAAGAAAATTATGAAAAAGATTTATATTTGACTAGTGCATGGCAGTAACTATGGTAAAGGTTGTTGATACTATGAAAAAAACATACTCTTGTCCAAGAGGATGTGGCCCTCTAAAACATGGTCGAAGCATGGATTTTATTTCCAAAACTACTCATTGTAAAAAATGTAAAGGTATAATGCTAACTAAAGATGAAATTAAAAAATGGGAAAATAAACGTGCTGGCGCGTTAATTAATCTTAATAAAATGAAACAAAATAACTTATTTGCTTTATTGAACTCTGGAACTACTGGAACTTTAGATTGTCCCAAATGCCATACAAAAATGAAAGAAATTCATTTGGGCTACAAAAAGTCTAGAATGATGTCTAGACATGAGGAAATAGCAAAAGACCCAAAAAGAATAACTGGAGAAATGGTTCTTGAATTTCTCCCTATATTTGGCGCACTAATTCAATTTGGTAGATTTATAAGTGAAGTAGGAGCGGATGCTAAGAAAGGTAAACTCAAAAAAACAGTAACAATTGATGGATGTTCTTCGTGTTTTACATTTTGGTTTGATAG